>NZ_JAQTYM010000107.1 GCF_028688295.1 Sulfuricurvum sp. | reverse complement strand
CTCGGTATGACGTTTGATGAGAACAAAAATATTGACAGCAGTGTCGTTCAGCCTGAATTTGAGACATTGATCAAACGGCTCGATGATTCGATTCTTGATCGAATACACCAAGAGTGGGACAGCGCGTCACGATCTAAAATTTTATTCTTCTGCGATGAACTCTCTCTTGTTTTCGAGAAACTTAAAATGTTCATCGATATGGGATTTGCACAAACACGTTATCGTGCCCCTCTGATGCTTAGAGGGATCTATTTTAGCAGTATTATGAGTGATGCGCTCCCATCATATACCCACAATACCTCCGGCACCCTTCCACAGATGCTCTCACAGAAAGGGCTCTTTATACGCAAAGTTTTAAGTGATGTTATCTTTCGCGAATCCCATATTATAAAAATGGATTCAACAACTCTCTCAAAACAAAAAATACGTCAGTATATCGGGGTTATCGTGGCCGTCATACTCGTTGCCCTCATCAGTATCGCTTGGCTGATCGATTATAACCGTCATTCCCAAACCATCGAGACGTTGAACCTCCAAATAAAAAAATACGAAGAGAGCCGTAGTGCGTTAAACGAGAGTGATGATTTTGAACATCGATTGAATCTGTTAAATACCCTTTACTCTATCAAAACAACCGATGCAGATGAAAGCTCAATCCGATTTTGGAAATTGTCATTTTTCAAAGTAGAAGAGCGACAAGAAAAATTAGATGAGCTTTACTACCTCTATCTTGAAAAAATTCTCCTACCGCAAACAGGGAGTGTTTTAGAATCTCACATGCTTGCACATTTAGATAGCTATGATCTAACCTGGGAAAATACAAAAGCCTACCTCATGCTTAACAAAGAAGATAAGCGTAACAATCGTTTCTTAGAGCAATGGATGGGAAAAATCTGGGCATTAGAGTACCCAGAGGATAGTGAACGTCAGAAAAACCTAAATGGCCATTGGAAACGACTCTTAGCACATGGTTTCAAACCCTACGAAATCAATCCAAACTCGGTACAAATTGCCCGAAATAAATTAGCTGGATTCGGACAAGAAGCACTTTTATATAAACAGATCAAAGACAAAGCCCAAGAGATGAATCTCAAAGATTTCCAATTTGCAAAAGGGATGGGTGGTAATGCCCCGCTGTTTGTGGGAAATGACTATATTATCCCTGGCTTTTATACCAAAGAGGGGTATGAAAAAATCTTTACCCTCGATTCAAAAACCCTTCTAAAAGAGATTATTCGATTAAACTGGGTATTGGGTTATTCAACTGAGCTAAAAGATAGTGAGCTCGATGTCGTCTACGCCAAAATCCAAAATTACTATTTTGCCGATTACAAACGAATCTGGATGGAGGCATTAAATACCCTACAAATACGTCCTGATATGTCACCGGAAGAGATGAAAATACTCACCTCTCAAGACTCTCCGATCATCAGTGTCTTAAAGGGGCTAAAACACCATACCGATATCTATTCGATCAGTGAAATCCTTGAGAAAAAAGCGATGGCGAAATACGCAACCAAATCCGGAAATACGGCAACCGTTGTCACATCAGATACTGCCAAAAACATCGTCCCTGACGCATCCGTTAAAACGATTCGTGATTTCTTTAAACCGTTCCATCAACTCTTAAGTGAAGAGGGAGTAGCCGGAGCAACCCTTCAAGCTGAAATGACCCGTCTTGAAAATGCTTCGTCACAATCAGGCGGCTCAGTGGCATCTGGTTCTCCTGCTGATGCTTTTAATGCCGTCATTAGCCGAGCAAACGGCCAAGGGATGGGAATGAGTTCTGAAGTGAGTCCTCTCCCATCACCGGTGAGTCGCTGGCTGCCTCGTTCCATGAATGGAATGGGTAAATTAATGTCCCAAGGAAAACAGCATATAAATCAACAATTTATGGCGGAAGTCTACCCATTCTATAAAAATAAACTGGCCAACAAATACCCTTTTAATCCAAAAGCTACGAGTGACGTAGCCCTAAGTGATTTTGAGGAGTTTTTCAGAACAGGCGGGGTACTCGATCGATTCCAAAGCGAATACGTCAATCCGTTTGTAAACCTCAATCCGGTAGGACGAGGCTATCAGGTGAAACGTGTCGACGGTGCGGCAATGCCCATTGATCCAAAAATTATTGAATCTCTTTTTGTTGCCAGAGATATCCGCAGAATGTTCTTTGCCAGAGGTGATATGTTAGGGACATCTCTCTACATAAAACCAAACGTTTTAGGTAAAAATCTAGGGAGTATGTCTTTGCGCTATGATGATAGCTACATCGTTTATGAACACGGACCCATCAAAGCGCGCAAGGTATCATGGCCTGCACAAAGTGGAAACGCTGACGCTCAATTCCAACTTTTAGATTTGGATAACAATTCGGTTACCTCTTTCAACAATGAAGGGGAATGGGGTCTATTTAAACTGCTCAGTCGTATGAGTGCAACACCAACCGGTGCCGATACCATCACAGTTGAATACAGCAACAATGATGACAAAGGCTCTTACATCATCAACGGCTCTGCTGCAAAGGCATTAAGTTCTGAAAGCCCTATCCGAAAATTCATCTTAAGAGAGCGAATGTAAGGTGAAAAAAAGCTATTACGCTACCCATCCAGGTCACGTACGTAAAAATAATGAAGACTCATTTTACGTCAGTGATGATCGTTCCCTATGGATTGTTTGTGACGGTATGGGTGGGCACCAAGAGGGAAATTTTGCCAGCCATTTGGTAACCGATATTTTCGAGCAAATGCAGATGAGCGGTAGCTTCGATAATAAAATCGAAGCGATAACCTCTCAAATCTATAATATACATATGATACTCAAAAAGAAAGTCCAAAAAATCGGACACAATGCCATCATCGGTACAACCTTGGTGTTACTCCATATCGAAGGAAATAAAGGGGTTTCGATTCATGCAGGAGACAGCCGATGTTATCTTCTACGAGAAGGTAAACTCTCTTTGGTCACCGTAGATCATGCAAAAGAGATACAAACCCCAAACGGAATGCGAAAAGTCTTAACCAACGCTTTATCAGCACCCGCCGATCTCTCTCTAGAGGTGAAAAAATTCAAAGTTGAAGAAGGGGATGTATTTTTACTCTGTACAGACGGTTTGTACGACAATGTAACCCCTGAATTTATCAAAGACGCATTGAGCTGTAACCTACTCCAAATCGGATTGGATATGCTCATCTCATCTGTTTTATCCAAAGAGGCAAACGATAATCTCACCGCTGTTATCGTTGAAATTTAGAGGTAACCATGTCAACAACGTATGACGATTTGATAAAAAACCTAGAGTTAACAGCGACACCGTCCCCTATGCGGATAACGAAAATAGAAAAAAGTTTAAATAACCGTTATACATTGGGAAAAAAAATCGGAACCGGAGGTTTGAGCGTTGTGTATGAAGCACGAGACGATTATTCCGAATATTATGGGGATGATCGAGAACTGGCAATAAAACTCCCTCTGGAGCATTTATCGACAAAAAGCGATATTGATGCTTTTATGTATGCGGAATACTCCCACCTATCCCGATTATCACACCCAAATATTGTCAAAGTAATGGATTTCGGCATCGATAACGAAATTAACATTCCCTACATTGTATTGGAACATATGAACGGGAAACTGCTTAGCGAGATACCAATATCTGATTGGTATAAATCTGATATCACTAAATTATTTTATTCATTTTTAAATACCATCGAATACCTACATGCGAAAAATATGGTCCATGCCGATATAAACCCAACTAATCTTATGATTTTAGAAGATCGCACTATCCGCTTATTTGATTTTGGGATATCAATAAATAATAATAAACAGCATCTATTTGAACTAGATTATAAAAACGTAAAAGCGTTTAATCCAATTTACGCCTCTCCTGAGGTTTTAGAGGGTGCTATTCCCGATCAAAAAAGTGATTTATTTTCGTTTGCTGTCATCTTTTTTGAACTTTATACTGGAAAACTCCCCTACAATAAAAGCGCGATAGAACTCTACAAAAATACGTTATATTCGAAAGATTTATATAAAATCCCCTACCATCTAAGAGATTGGTTTAAACATACATTGCATCCGGATCCTCTCAAAAGATCAGTTACATTATCTTTGATTATGAAAGTACATAAAATATTCAGAAAATAACAGTTTTAATTAAAATAACATAGTATATTTTTAGTTTTAATTAATATTACGTCGATACAATACATCGTTAATTTATATTAGATAAGGAGTCAAAATGAACAATCCAGTGTTTATTTCTATCAAAGGAAGTACACAAGGTCTTATTACAGAGGGTGCTTTCACACCAGAATCTGTAGGGAACGTATACCAAGACGGTCACCAAAATGAAACCCTCGTAAAAGGTTTTTCACACAACATCAAAATCCCACGTGATCCAAATTCGGGTCAACCATCCGGTCAACGTTCACACCAACCAATGGTAGTAACAAAATTGTTTGATAAATCTTCACCTCTTCTTTATAATGCACTTACTAAAGGTGAAACATTGACTAATGTTGAGCTTAAATGGTACCGCACAAGCTATACCGGTAAACCTGAGCACTATTTCAGTGTCGTTCTTGAAGATGCGGTTATCGTAGATATCCAAGC
>NZ_JAQTYM010000040.1 GCF_028688295.1 Sulfuricurvum sp. | reverse complement strand
AAGAGATCGACCCTAACCATACCGACAAATACGGTGTCATCGCCGGAGAAGAGATCGAACCGGGAATCTACCGTGTCAGTACGATGGTCGAAAAACCTTCCCCCGCCGACGCTCCAACCAACCTTGCCATTATCGGACGCTATATCCTAACCCCCGATATATTCGATATTCTCAGAGCCACCAAACCGGGCAAAGGGGGTGAGATTCAAATTACCGATGCCTTAATGGAACAGGCCCTCTCGGGCAATGTCATCGCCTATAAATTCCGTGGCAAACGCTACGACTGCGGAAGCATCGATGGATACGTCGAGGCAACCGTAGAGCTTTACAAACAATACACTGATCACTAATCACTCTCTTCCAGGAGCACTACAATGACCAACATTATCCTCTGCGGAGGAAGCGGGACTCGTCTTTGGCCGATCAGCCGAACCCTCATGCCCAAACAGTTTGTTCAACTTTTTGATGACAAATCGCTCTTTCAGCTCACGGTTGAGCGTAACCGCAAAGCGTGCAGTGCACAATTCATCGTTTCGAATGCCGAACAATACTTTTTAGCCGTTGATCAGTTAGAGGAACTTTGTGTTAGTGACAATACTTTTTTATTAGAGCCGCTAGGACGAAACACCGCTCCCGCTATCACTCTCGCATGTATGGCGCTGAGTCCTGATGAGATTGTCCTCGTCACCCCATCCGATCATTTAATCCGTGATGAGCAGAGTTACCTGTCCTGTATTGCTCAAGCAAAAGAACAGGCATTACTGGACAAGCTCGTTACGTTTGGCATTACCCCCTCTTATCCCGAAACAGGATTTGGCTACATCGAAGCCATAGGAAACGATGTCAAATCGTTTAAAGAAAAACCAGATTTAGCAACCGCTCAAATGTATATCGATGCAGGAAACTACTATTGGAACAGCGGAATGTTCTGTTTTAAAGCCGGAGTATTTTTAGAAGAGCTCAAAAAATATTCCCCTGAAATATACGATTTATGCAAAATTGCTTTCGATGCGCTAAAAAATGAAAACTCAACCCTGAGAATCCAACACTCACACATGGCAGCCATCCCCGAAGACAGTATTGACTATGCCGTTATGGAAAAAAGCGATTGCGTCAAGGTGATCCCGAGTGATATCGCATGGAGTGATCTTGGGAGCTTTGATGCACTCTATGACGAACTCCCAAAAGATACCGATGGAAACACGATCTGCGAAAAACACATCAGTATCAATAGTCGCAACAATCTCATCCTCGCCGATGGACGCCAAATAGCAACCGTCGATGTGGATGATATGATCATCGTCGATACGGGTGATGCCCTTTTGATCTCACGCAAAGGCTCCTCTCAAAAAGTAAAAGAGGTGGTTGCCGAGCTCAAAAAACGTGACTCTCATCTGAGTAATATTCACCTCACCGCCCATCGCCCATGGGGAACCTATACCATCCTCGAAGACACACCGGGGTACAAAATCAAACGGATCGTGGTCAAACCTACTAAACGTTTATCACTCCAAAAGCACTTCCACAGAAACGAGCACTGGATCGTCGTCAGCGGCACGGCTACCGTCACCGTTGGCGAAAACACCTTCCTCGTCCGCTCTAATGAATCGACCTATATCAAAATGGGAGAAATTCACCGTTTAGAGAACACTGGCAAAATCGATCTCGTCCTCATCGAAGCACAGGTCGGTGAATACACCGGAGAAGATGATATTGTCCGTATTGATGATGATTTTAAACGGAGTTAATTCGTAGTTCGTGTAAATTAAAAAGAGGAAAATTTATGAAAATAGCGATAGCCGGAACAGGATACGTAGGACTCTCCAACGGGATTTTACTGTCTCAACATAACCAAGTGGTAGCCCTCGACATCATCCCTGAAAAAGTAGCAATGATCAATGCTAAAAAATCTCCTATCGAAGATCGTGAGATCGAAGAGTATCTCCAACGCGATGATCTAAACTTTCGTGCGACACTCGACAAAAGCGAAGCGTACAACGGTGCTGATTTCGTCATTATTGCTACCCCGACCGATTACGATCCCGATACCAACTATTTCAACACTCGCAGTATCGAGTACGTTATCGCTGATGTACTAAGCATCAATCCCGATGCGGTGATGGTAATCAAATCGACCATCCCGGTAGGGTATATCCAAAAAATAAAAGAGCAGTTCGGAACCGACAACATCATTTTCTCCCCTGAATTCTTGCGCGAGGGGAAAGCGCTCTATGACAACCTCTACCCTAGCCGCATCATCGTCGGTGAGCAGAGTGAGAGAGCACAGGTATTCGCAGGATTGTTAGCCCAAGGAGCGATTAAAAAAGATATCTCTATCCTCTACACCGATGCTAACGAAGCCGAAGCGATCAAACTCTTTGCCAATACCTATCTGGCGATGCGAGTTGCTTATTTCAACGAACTCGACAGCTACGCCGAGAGCCATAGTATGGATAGCCGCCAGATCATCGAGGGGATCGGTCTCGATCCGCGTATCGGAAACCACTACAACAATCCATCTTTCGGATACGGCGGATACTGTCTGCCGAAAGATACCAAACAGCTCCTCGCCAACTATGCCGAGGTTCCGAGTAACATCATCCGCGCTATCGTCGATGCCAACTCTACCCGTAAAGATTTTGTAGCCGATAGCATCATTAAAAAACTCGGGCTCAGCCCCCGTAATACCGATCCGAAACTCGCTGCTACCAAAGTGGTGGGGATTTATCGTCTCGTGATGAAAGCAGGAAGCGATAACTTCCGCTCCTCAGCCATCCAGGGGATTATGAAACGGATCAAAGCAAAAGGGATCGAAGTAGTGATTTATGAGCCAACACTACACGATGAGAGCTTTTTTAACTCTCGTGTGATCAGCGATATTAATGAGTTCAAAGCCATCTCCGATGTCATCATCGCCAACCGCCATGCCGATATCTTGGACGATGTAGCAGATAAAGTGTATAGTAGAGATTTATTTGGAAATGATTAAGTAGGGTTTAGTGGAAAGTAATTAGTGACTAAGGAAAATGCTAAGTTCATTAAAAAGAGAACCTAATACCTACCCACTATTTACCTCCTAAACTGCCTATTTTCTAATCACTTATCACGCTCACAACCACTCTTAACTAATCACAAACTACTATTCCAGCACCAATCACTACAAACTAACTCCGTTACCATTCAGTAACTTTTATGAAAGATATAGTTTTTTATTGTAAAATATCACTATTAAATACATAAATATCCCATTTTGGAAAATTCCTACATGAAAAAAATCCTAATTGTTTTTGGAACCCGCCCTGAAGCCATTAAAATGGCCCCTTTGGTTAAAGTATTTGAAAAACACACCGATACATTTGAAACTCGCGTGTGTGTCACTGCACAGCATCGTGAAATGCTCGATCAAGTTCTCGAAATCTTCGATATCAAACCTCATTACGATCTTAATCTCATGCAGCCAGGGCAAGATCTCTATGATATCACTTCCCGTGTACTGATCGGGATGCGTGATGTCTTGAACGATTTTCTCCCTGATGTTGTCCTAGTTCATGGGGATACAACGACCACATTTGCCACATCTCTCGCAGCGTTTTACCAAAAAATCGCCGTCGGACATGTCGAAGCAGGTCTTCGTACCGGAGACATCTATAGCCCGTGGCCAGAAGAAGCCAACCGCCAGCTCACCTCTCAGATTGCGGCATACCACTTCGCCCCAACCCAAACGAGTAAAAACAATCTCCTCCGTGAAAATGTCTCAGAGTCAACCATCACGATTACGGGTAACACCGTTATCGATGCATTACTCGATGTAGCCCATAACATTAAAACCGATCCAAAGCTCTTCGAACATGTACGAAAAAAACTCGAATCAGCCGGTTATGTCCCACGAAAACGTGAATACATTCTTATCACAGGACACCGACGTGAAAATTTTGGGGATGGTTTTTTACGTATCTGCGAAGCGATCAAAACATTGGCAGAAACGTATAGCCATTTTGATTTTGTCTATCCGGTTCATCTCAATCCCAACGTTCGACAACCTGTCAATGCAATCTTGACAGGACTCAAAAATGTCTATTTGATCGAACCTCTCGAATATCAGCCTTTCGTCTATATGATGAGCCATGCGTATCTTATCCTCACCGACAGTGGAGGAGTACAAGAAGAAGCACCGAGTTTAGGTAAACCGGTACTTGTCATGCGTGATACCACCGAACGTCCAGAAGCACTCGAAGCAGGAACAGTCAGACTTGTTGGAACAGATAGAGACGCCATTATTAACGGCGTCTCTGAACTCATCAACGATACTCAGGCATATCAAACTATGTCACGTGCACACAACCCATACGGTGATGGACATGCATGTGAACGCATTATTTCATTTTTATCAAAAGAAGCTTTGTGAAAATAGTGATAGCAGCACTCGATAAGAGTGGAGGATACGTCAGCATAGTCGAACTCGTTATCAACAACAACTACCGCTCCAATCTTCTAAATAATCCAGTAGGTAGAATATACAACAAAAATCTGTTTGGGAATAATTAAGTGATTTCCAAACTAAAAAATCTCACTAATTCGGAAAGTAAAAAAAGATTTATATCCAACTTGTTTGCACTTGCTTCATTACAGGGTGTAAATTATATACTCCCGCTCTTAACGCTTCCTTATCTCGTTCGAGTTTTAGGTCCTGAGTACTTTGGTCTCTTAGCGTTTGCAACAGCTACAATCATCTATTTTGGATTAATTACAGATTATGGATTTAATCTCACTGCAACCCGTCAAATATCTATTCACAGACATAATAAAGATAAAATTATTGAAATTTTCAGTTCTGTTATGACCATAAAAGTTTTACTAATGACGTTTAGTCTTATTGTTATGAGTATCATTGTTTTTAGTTTTGATAAATTTTCTCAACATTGGGAAATTTATTTTTTAACATTTGGTACAGTTATAGGACAAACCCTTTTTCCTGTATGGTTTTTTCAGGGAATGGAGCGAATGAAATATTCTACCTATCTCAACATCCTCTCAAAATCTATTTTTACTATTGCTATTTTTGCCTTTGTCCACAATCAGAACGATTATTATCTTGTACCAATATTAACATCTATAGGTTTTATCATAGCTGGAATCTGGTCTCTCACTCTAATCAAAAAAGATTTTGATATCTCTTTTAAAATTCAATCGGTAGAATCCATAAAATTTTATTTTATGGATGGATGGCATATTTTTTTAACCACATTTCAATCCAATATTCTTTCTTCATCAGGTGTATTCATCCTAGGTCTTTTTTATAGCAATACAGTCGTTGGTTACTATGCGGCAGTTGATAAATTACTAAGAGCAATCGCAGGAATATTTGCCCCCATAACCCAGGCCTTTTTCCCTTTAATCAGTGCTAAGTTAAGTCATTCTAAAAAAGAAGGGCAAAAACTTTTGCTAAAAGTAGCATCATACGTTATGGTAATGGTGGTAATAGCCATGAGTTTAATGTACCTCTTTGCCGATGACATCATCTACATTGTACTTGGTGAAGAGTTTGTATCATACAGCTATATTTTAAAAGTTCTCTCTATCTATTTCTTTTTTGGAATGATTAACAATTTTACCGGAATTCAATATTTAACAAGCATAGGTAAAAGCAAATATTACCTGAAATCTTTTGCTATTTCGAGTTTGATCGCGGTTACTCTCTATTTTACATTAACACCTCTTTTTGCAATTTACGGTATTCTCATCGGCATGATTACCTCTGAAATAGCCTTGAGCGTTTTAATGTTTTATGCTATCTGGAAAAACTCTTTATGGAGTAATTTAAAATCAGAAGAAGAGGGGGAAAAATGATTTTTCATGCTTTTGGAATTCACAACCGTGCCGTTTGGAATGCATTACAGCTTCATGCACACTTGCTCTCTCAATCAGGCGAGCAGATTGTTTTTCTCGTACATGAAAAGCATCAGCAAATCGTTCAACATTCGTTTCCGGAATATCCGATTTTAACCTATAGAGGCTATGTCGATTTTTTAAAGATGATTATTGCTTCCGATCAAAAATCAATTTTTACCTCAACATTTACTGATACACTAAGATCAATCCCTGCATTACTTTTTAAAAAACTCCGCATCTACTACTGGGTTCAGGGGATAGAGGCCGAAGAGAGCTATATGCGCAACGGCTCACGTATCCGTAAGCAAATTATTTCTATACTAGAAAAGATATCACTCTATTTTTCAACGTACCAGATTCTCGTTTCACCGTATATGAAAACCTACTTAGAAGCCAAACATCATTCACATTTAGATAACTCTATCATCATACCATGCACATCCGATCTACACTATAACGGTTCACCAAAAATCAAAGATAGTTTTACTTATGTGGGCGGCATGGCAGTCTGGCAAAGATTCGATGTGATGCTCGACATGTTTAACCATATCGCACAAGAGCGCCCAAATGCACATTTTTATGTTGCTACCGGCGGAATCGAGCATGCCAAATCTTTGATAGCTACCCATTTGCACTCTGATTATCATAACCGTATTTCCATCCGTTCGATCGATAGCCGCTCGGAGATGGAAGAGTTTTTAAGCACCATAGAATACGGATTTCTCATCCGCGACGATGATCCGGTAAACAATGTCTCATCGCCAATCAAGCTTGCCGAATACCTCAGTTGTGGTGTCAATGTCATTATCAGCGATGTGGTCACAAGTTATGCACCTATGGTCGAATCATACGGAGCCGGAATACGTATTCACGGATCAAACGATATTAAGCAAATGCGTATGATCTCATGCTCACCAAAAAATGCACTCGACATGTATAATGATCATTTCGACGCAGAATCTCTGGTAGAAAAATATAGGAGTATTTTATGATCCAATATTACCTTGCATTTGTTCTCAATACCCAGTTTAATATTGGTATTCTAAAACTCATTTTTATTGCCTTTGTTTTTACTCATTCTTTCATTCTGGAGCGACGTTCCACTATTGGTAAATTTAATTTGATGTTACTAGGACTTTTACTTTACGGTAGTATTGGCACCTTAATATATATGATTGCTCATCCTCATGCACTTGATAACATTACCATCCCTCTTCGAATTCGCTTTACATTTATCGAAATTTTCTTTTCTATAGCACTCTATATCTATCTACAAAATAAACCGATCGAATATATATTACGTTTATTACTTATAGGTGTCATCTTAAATGCGATTGCAGGAACTATCCAATTCATATTAGAACCTTTCGCTCGCATTCAGATGCTTTTTCCTGAACCAAGTGCCGCAGGATATTATTATCTCTTTATCTTTTTTATTATCTATGAAAAATTCCGCCATGGATGGCCGATGATCGGCAGTCGATATTTTATGCTTATCGGTTTGGCTATCGGTTCCAAAGCACAATATGCTCTCCTTTTAGCAGTTGGTTTGCTCCACTATCTCTCACCACGGCGACTCATTATCTTTTTAAGCATCCTTGTAACGTTCACTTATCTATTTCGTGCCGAGATCATGGGGATACCGGCTGTCAAATACAATATTAATGTCGCAGAAGTCTATTGGGAACAAGGTCTATCAGGACTAAATAGCTCAAATCGTATATGGAATACTTACAGTACCCGTCTTGCTGCAATCGAGGGATCTGTACGATGTATCTCCGAAAATCCATTAGGTATCGGATTCGGTTCGTATGATGATTGGTTTAAAACAAATATGAAAAATACTGGATTGATTAATTCTGAAATAAATGATGTTTTATGGGGGAAAAAATACGCTACATCAAAATCAAATCTTTTAGAGTTATTTGTAGCTACCGGGATTTTCGGTATCGCCCTCTATATTTACATCGGGCGCTACTTTTACCGTTACCGCCATGAGCATGGGTATATTTTTAAAAGCTTTGTAATGCTAACCCTTGCATCCCTCTTTATCGAACTTAGCCCAATGTTTATCTATTTAACGATTCTATGGGTACTCCTCGAAAAAGAGCTCCACAATAAGCTAACAGAGAAAACAGCATGAGTCATATCCGGTTTCTCCTCGCTTTCATCATCTCCATCATCCCTTTAAACATGATGCGAATATTCCTTTATCGCTTAATCTTTCGCTACGATATCCAATCCTCTAAAATCGGTTTTGGAACGATCATTGCCATAGATCACCTCTCTATAGATCATGTGACTATTGGAAACTTCAACCTTTTCACTGGGCCGTTTAGTTTTTCAGCCAAATCAGGATGTGCGATTGGAGGGGGAAATATTTTCCGTTGTGGGAAATGGGCTTCTTCGACACAATTCACTAACCGCCAGTTCGGAAGAGCTATCCAGCTCGATGAGAATGTCACTATCACCAACAAACACTATTTTGATACCGTAGGGACAACACATATCGGCATCGGGTCATGGATAGCCGGATACGGTTCACAGTTTTGGACACATGGCGGAAATAAAGC
Organism: Sulfuricurvum sp.; assembly: GCF_028688295.1. Taxonomy (GTDB): domain Bacteria; phylum Campylobacterota; class Campylobacteria; order Campylobacterales; family Sulfurimonadaceae; genus Sulfuricurvum. Next base: position 11,760 of record NZ_JAQTYM010000040.1, on the reverse strand, counting down.
TGATATCGATATCACTATTGCCCCGCACTGTTACATCGCTAGCGCTGTTCGATTTGCTCCAGGTGCTTCCATCGCATCTGAGACGATCATAGGAATAGGGAGTGTTGTCACCAAAAAATTTGTTGCGCCAAAAACGCTCATTGCGGGCAATCCTGCAATAGTAAAAAAAACAAACTACAGTTGGCAAAATGACCTCTGTTAATCAACCATACGGGAGCCATAAATGCAAAAAATAGGTATCTGCGGACATTTTGCTGATGGTAAAAACATCATCAATGGACAAATAGTCAAAACAAAAATCGTTACCGATGAATTACGCTCAGTTTATGGAAATGAACAAATCACTCTCCTTGACACACATGGATGGAAAACGAACCCTTTTAAATTACTCTTAGGCGTAATCTCACTCATACGAAATTCTGAACATGTTATCATTCTCCCAGCTAAGCGGGGAGTAAAAGTATTTGTGCCACTATTTGCCTACCTCAACCGTTTTTTTAATCGCAAACTCCACTATGTCGTTATCGGTGGGTGGTTGCCAGATATGGTGCAATCCCACCCTGCTCTCAGAAAATCGCTCCAAAGATTTAGCGGAATCTATGTCGAAACACATAGCATGATCGCTACACTCAACGTGATCGGATTACACAACGTTTATTTTTTACCTAATTTTAAACCGCTATCGATTATCTCCGATTCAGAGTTATCCTCTCCTCAAACAACACCTTTCCATCTTTGTACTTTTTCACGTGTAATGAGAGAAAAAGGGATCGAAGATGCAATCACAGCTGTCAGATCAATCAACACCCGTATGGGTCAAACTATCTTTACATTGGATATCTACGGTCAGGTAGAACAGGGCTACGAAGAGCAGTTTTCACAGCTTCAAAAATCGTTCCCAGAATACATCCATTATAAGGGACTCGTACCGTTTGATCAGAGCGTAGCCGTATTGAAAAACTATTTTGCCTTACTATTTCCTACTTTTTACGAGGGAGAGGGATTTCCAGGAACTGTTCTAGATGCCTTTTCAGCAGGTTTGCCGGTTATCGCATCTGATTGGAAATATAACCGTGAAATCATTACTGATCATACCACTGGGTTGATTTTTGGGATTGGTAGCGATGCTCTCTCCGAGATGCTCGACACTCTCTCCAATAACCCTGATTTAATCAATCGTATGCGCCCCGCATGTCTCATCGAAGCACATAAATATAACCCGAAAATAGTGATTCGATCTTTTATATCTCAAATGAATGGAAATTCTCATGTCTGATTTAGTTAGTATTATCACCCCGTCGTTTAAATCAGAAAAGTTTATCGCCCAAACCATCGAATCCGTATTGGCTCAGAGTTATCCTCACTGGGAGATGATCATCGTCGATGATGTCTCACCCGATCATTCAAACACGATTATAGAAGAGTACATCCGAAAAGACAGCCGTATCAAACTGATCAAACTGGAAAAAAATAGCGGTCCCGCAGTAGCAAGAAATACAGCCATACAAGTAGCTGCCGGAAGATACATAGCATTTTTGGATGCGGATGATCTATGGATGCCGGAAAAACTTGAAAAGCAACTTACATTTTTAGATCAGAACGATCTTGCTTTTACCTATAGCTCGTATCATCTCATCGATGAAGAAGGGGTTGATTTGGGTACGTTTATCACTAAAGAATCAATTAGTTATAGTGGTATGCTAAAAACATGCAGTGTCGGATGTCTGAGTGCTATTTATGACACCCAAAAGATCGGAAAAATCTATATGCCTAATATCCTAAAACGTCAGGACTACGGATTATGGCTCAAAATACTAAAAGAGATCCATACAGCACGGGGGATACTCGAACCGCTGGCAACCTATAGAATTTTAAAAAATTCCGTATCTTCTAATAAGATTAAAGCAGCACAGTATCAATGGAAAATTTATCGTGAAGTCGAAAAACTAAATCTCATCATCAGCAGTTTCTATTTCGTCCAGTATGCTGTTAATGGTGTTTTGAAATACAAATAGGAAAAATATGACTACCAATACAAATCACCGATTTAACACTCTTGATGGATTGCGAGGAATTGCAGCCATAGCTGTTATGTTGCATCATTTTAATCACTCTTTGTTTCCAAATGCCAGTGTAGCTGTTGACCTCTTTTTTGGACTTAGTGGGTTTGTTATTGCCTACTCATACTATCCAAAATTATATTCCAATTTATCCATGTATACATATCTTAAAAAAAGACTTATTCGACTTTATCCGATGTTTTTACTTGGATTAATAATAGGAGTTGTCGCTTTAATCATAAAATCACTATATTTTCAGACAAATCTCAGTTTTGCACAAATTTTTACTGCCTTTTCAATGAATTTATTCTATTTACCCTATTTAGCTGACTTTTATGTCCAAATTGGTATAGATCGAATCCCATCAGCAATTTTTCCAACAAATGACCCCGCATGGTCTTTATTTTTCGAAATGTTTATCAATGTTGTATTAGCTCTTTTACTGCTCATTTCTAAAAATACCAAATTTATAATTTCTATCGTAATCACTTCTGCGATTGGATTGATAGGTTATAGTTTATACTTTCACATTGCTACACCTGGATGGGGTATGCACAATTTTTTAGGTGGAATACCTAGGGTCTTTTATAGCTTTTTTACAGGTGTGTTAATATTTTTACTATTTAATTTTTTGAAATCAAAAGTTCAAGCTATTAATCCAATTTATATATTATTTGCACTTTTTGTATTATTATCGATTCCATATTCTGGCAAGATATGGTTAATATCTACTATTTTTATAGTTCCAATTTTTATTGTTTTAGGCTCTATTTCAAACTCAACGAATGCTCGCATCAACAGTGCCAATGAATATTTAGGATGGATTTCTTATCCCTTGTATTGTATTCATTTTCCTATATTATCAATCTATAGTACATTTTACAGTGATGAGAATAGTTACATAACAACTCTTGTTTGTAGTGTGATTTCGATAGTTTTAGCTCATTTACTCGCCAAATATATTGAAGAGCCGATGCGATTTAGACTTTCAAAAAAATTTCTATAGTAGCAAGTACGTAAAATTATCAAAAAATCATTTTGGATATTTACTTTTAAGAATTTTTTTTCCCATTTCAATAAACGGTTTTTCCAAATATTTTTCGGATAACAATGCTAATACCAAGATGATCGAAAATATACTGACAAAAGAGTAGAATGGATTTGTCGGGTTGATGTGAAAATACATAAAAAGCTGAATAATCGGATAATGAATTATATAAAGACTATATGAAAAGTCAAAATGTACTTTTATCGTAAATAATCTAAAGACAATGAAAAATAAAATAAATCCAATCGCCCATGGATATAAAACAAAATCAAAAAATGATGAAGCTGGTACAAACAGTAAAATCAATATGCTCAATACAGTTAATATCACACTATAACGGTTCACAAACTCATAAAAAACATACAATGTCATTCCAACAACAAATAATCTTAGCTGAGCGGGAAATTGAACCAATAATTTATCAAAATGCAAATATTCAGCTGTGAACATATATGAAATTGATAGTAAATATAAAGTAATAAAAAAACTCGATTTTTCCTTTTTATACCATTGGTACATTAAAGGCAATAATACATAAAATGCCACTTCATTTTTTAAAGTCCATAATGCACCGTTAATTGCATTTCTTTCAAGTCCGATAAGGGTATCGGCAACCGAAGGTGAAAGAAAATTTAAAAACAAAATATTTGAGATAAAATATTTGAGAATTTGCCACAATTGTCCGTCAGAGTATATGATAAAAAATAATGTTTGCAATAAAATAACAATTGCATAAAGTGGAAAAATCCTGAAAAATCTTTTTATGTAAAAATTATTGACTTGGTGATCTTTATCAAAACTCCAAAAAATCAAAAATCCGCTTACGATAAAAAACATGCTGACAGCGTGATCACCAAAATGAAAAATTTCATAAGAAATTTGTTGATTGGTTAAACTATTCCAATGCATCACAAAAACTAAAAAAGCAAGAAAAAGCCTTAAAATATCAAAATTGTTTTCAATTTTTATCATTTAAACTAATCCTTACACATACAGCTAATAGAATCGATCATTCTTTATTTATTAAACTGAAAGTTAGGGCCTTTTAATCCTACAGACTTGGTTTTTATTTCCTGTTTTGGTAACGCGACCTGTTTGATCACTGTAACTTTAGAAGGTGCCTGTATCGCTTTCACTGTAATCGGTTTTTGGATGACCGTAACAGGTAGTTCTCTTGTTTTAGCTATATCAGTTTTTACCGTTTGTGATACCACATTCGATTCATTTTTGCCCGATATAAACTCTTTTGTTACCATCCACCATGGATCTTCCTCATTCCATACTTTTGACACATGAGGATTGACTGTAACATCACGTCCACCCCAGATGATAATCCCATCGGCAAGTTGATCTAGTGTTTTGAGTTGCTCTCTCCAGTATTCTGCTGGGATATATTTACCCTTTAGTTCCACATGTGCATCGTGATACTCCGGCCATATAAATGGCATTACCGGCTTACCGTACATACGAGACTCTTTGATGGCATCTTTGGCATACTGTTTCCATGATTCTGCGTCTTCAGAATGGGTATAAAGATCGGGACAGATGACATCCACATAGACCGCAAGTCGTTTTAAACGCTCGTTCGCATGTTTCCATTTTCGTAACTTTTCTCCTGTCGCAGGAAAACGGGTAACATAATCTCGTGTCGGTAATTCACCGTAATATCCGAATTTGAGATCAGGGCGTGCTGTTTTCAGTGTTTTAATCACCAAAATTAAATTATTGATATGGATATTGGCTACCTCATCACTCACATTCGGACGAACATTCCAACATTCAATGTCCAATATATAGGGTAAATCGCTTGCCGGAAGTTTTTTTGCGTATTGGGTTAAAAATGCAGTATCGATAACATAATTGCCCTTCTTTAATAACATATCTTGATACAAGATGTTCATCGGAATAAAGATCGATTTGTTTTCAGGGTTTTTATATAGATATCCCGTTACATCATAGACCGGTTTCGCTGCCCAAAGTGCATTAATCGACGTTAATCCTAATACCATGAGAAGTACAAATAGCGATTTTGATTTCATTTTTTACCTTTAATACGTTGTAAAATTTTTGTACACTGCACAAATATGACTCTTTTGAGTAATATCAGATAGTAAACCCAATGAAGCCCTGAAGGCAGATTGACCCTATAAATATCTTCATGCCCAGGTTTGTATAAACGAGAAAGCATTTTACTTATTATTGGCTGTGATCCATCTAAACCTAAGTACAAATAGTTTTCCATATATTGATCTACTGTATGTATCCTGTCCATAAATATCCTGTGCGTTAAATCTTCAACAGCAGCGTGTATAGATGGATACTTCGTGGCTTTGTCTAGTATATTTTGAGGAAACGGCGTCTGAAATATTTTAGATACAAGTGCGATGCCAAGATAAAGCAATGTTAATGTTTTAGTTACAATAGCTTGTTGCTCTATTTTATCCCACTCATAAATCTCAGTTCTTACAAGGCGATCAATATCACTAAGCCATTCAACCCGTTCCCAAAGATGTTTGGAACCGTGCAGAATCAAATAAAAGAGGGTTTGATTCTGGTCTAATGTTCGTATTAAATAGCCCTGAAGCATTATAGAAGATTTTGGTGTATTAAAATGGTTGCTATTCACTTGTTTAAATAAGCGCCCCATAAACAGTTTCCAATGGATTTCCAGTTTTACTTTATTGCGTATATGGTAAAGGGTAACATTCTTTTCATACTTTAATAACGCGCGATTGTGCAAAAAATCGGCTAAATGTTCATAACTATATCCTAATGTCATGAGTAACTGAACGGTTGGGTAAAGGTTCTTTTCTTCTACCAATAAATCAATGTCCACATATTGTCTCGTCACAACATCTTTATAGATCATCTGAGACAACACAGGCCCTTTAATTGCCAATGACTCTATCCCATTTTCTTCGAGTATTTTCATAACCCGTAGCAGCTCTGAAGTCATCGTCATATTATGACGAGCGATATCAATATTGGTAGTTTTCATAACTGATATTATTTGATCTGGGACAGTGGTAATAGTTTTTAGGGATTTAACGATGAGTGGGTAGACGCCATGAACGTATGCAGAATTTAAAAAGCTATTCCAATCAATGATTTGTGAAGATAAATCTTCCAGTTTGAAAGTATCAGACTCACTACGACAACATTCAATTATAAGGTCATAAGAAGGTGAAGATTTATTTGTCATTACAAGCTTTTTATTGTTAAATAATAATAGATATTTTAACATAATAAATACTATGAGGAGATTACAAAATGCCTAATTTTAGTAATTATTGATTAATTTTTGTGTTATTTAAAGGACATTAGGGTTATTTTACAAAAACCACTAACCCTTGCTCTGCTAATGATGCTACAAATAACTCTAAATCGCTCTCTAGCTGCTCAGGTGCTACCTCAAACGTTTCGAGTAGTTCATCATAAACATCAGATAAATCATGATAAGCACTGATACTATCCCACATCATAGCTCCGGTATCGTTGAGGGAAAAAAACAGCTCTGTCGCACTGTCAAAGAGCAATATTTCATCATCGACACTCTGAACCATGACGGTATGAGGAATGGTGTAAGGTTTTGAAATCATTGTAATCCTTAGAGAGAGTTAGTGTGATTTTTGATGATTTGATACACCTCTTCGAGTCGCTCCAAATCATGCGGTACGGTAATGTTAAAGACGGCAACTTTGTTCGCTAAAGCTGCGAGATAGCTGACGTACTGCGGGGTAAAAAAGCTGAAATTCATCTCTCCCCCCTCGTGTAGACGGCTAAACTTTTCGATCCCTTTGAGAGGTCGGATGATACACGGCACGTCCGGTTCTGATTTTTCGAGGATGTAGATCGCGTGGATCGGATTGATCTGTGTCGCGGCGTTGTCACACAAATGTCCCAGTACCTCTACGGTGCGAAACGGTCGATGATACGGATGGGATGGGACAGCAAAATACTCCCCATCTCGCTCGAATGTCGCCATCTTATCATCGGTGACGAGCGGATGCCCCCGTCGGAGAAAATAATCGGTGAGGGTCGATTTGCCTCCATGCGAAGGAGCCATAAAAAGGATCGGTTTCCCCTCTACCTCTACCGCTCCGGCGTGGAGAAAACGGTACGTTTGCGAGATCGAAAAATAGATCGGCAATACGACATGATAAAGCCAAAACTGAAATATATCCTCGGTTGCCAGCTCGTGATAACGGTAACGGATTTGTGTACCTTTGGTTTCCCATCCGAAACTAATAACGTTTTCAACATGAAAAACCCACGGTTGATCTGCATGCGGTGTTGTAAACTCTCTATCCGTGAGGAGTGATATTTGTCGATCTTGGTTGTTTTGGTAAATGAGCGAGATTGGGAAAGAGGAAGACGCTACTGATTCATCTCGGATTATCTGAAGAACCCGCGCATCTGATTCCAAAGAAACAACGTCGGAATAATCGAGATGAAAGTTATAAATCATCGCAATTTTTAGAGATAATGATCATCTAAAAAATGATAGAATCGAATTCCAAACGGCTTGTGAAAAGGTAATTGGTTGAGCACTTGTCGTACTTAGTGGATTTAGCGTTACATCCCCACTAACCGTATCACGACTAAAATTGTACGTGATGTTTTGCTGGCTTGTAACCTGACCCATTTGTATTACCGAGGCATTAGCGCTCATAGGTGCTGTCAATGTACCCAATGCGATTATTGCCGGTGCAGTATAGGCTACTTTTTTTAAAAAGTTACGACGTGATGCGATTTCTGCTGTTTGTGTTTCCATATTTGTCCCTACTAAGGTAGTGTTACCAATAAATCATAAAAACGTCAAACCAAAACTCATCCGTTTTGATTTGCTTATTCGAGAACAGATAGATCTGATCCAAATAGAACCCTTTAAAAATTTTGGGCAACTCAGCATCATTTTAAATGATGACACAATAATATCAATAATTATCTCGTATTTTTCCAAAAAATATACTGAATTTTTTACTGTTATTTTAGATTTACTGTGGAATAAAAAATGTAGCTACTGTACGTTTTCTCTTTTATTTGGAAAATTAGATTTCCTCAATATTCAGTGCTTCGCCTGTCCCTGACGCAGCCGCACTCGGTGGTCCAAAACCAGATGGTGTCCCACCAGCAGTTCCGGGAGTTCCACCACCATCACCTCCAACACCTCCAACACCACCAGTACCTGTTGTACCTGTTGTACCTGTTGTACCTGTTGTACCTGTTGTACCTGTTGTACCTGTTGTACCTGTTGTACCTGTTGTACCTGTTGTACCTGTTGTACCTGTTGTACCTGTTGTACCACCGCCAGTAACAATACCTGAATCTGCCCCGTAACTACTGATAGGTCTGGCTAATTGTCCCAATACAAAAACTATCGGCGCTGTATAAACTGCTTTTTTCAAAAATGAACGTCTTTTTACTAAAGAGTTTTGACTCTGATCGTACAACATAACTTCCCCTTCTACCTTCTGCTGATTATCGCTTGCTCTGCCATGGTCTGATTTTTTTCAACTCTAACCCGTTCAGTATGACCCCAGCATTATCAAAATGGTGTTCTTCCACAAAACGGTTAATATTTTTGATAAATGAACGTTTTGAATACTCTGCTTTAAAGACAAAAAGATTCAACTCTGACAAACGCATCAGGAGTAAAGTATCGGCTACAACACCCACTTGCGGTGAAACTATAAATACGTAATCGTATTTTTCTTTTAATTCACCGAGGAGAGTTTTAAACTGCTGCGACATAATCAGCTCGTATGAACCGGCTACATTGTTTCCAGAAGTAATTATCTGTAATCCATCAATCGATGTTTTGCGGATCACTTGCTCCAAAGTATTTTTTCCTGAGATATAGCTATCAATGCCATTAGTATGCTCAATTTCTAATTTTTGATGCACAGATGGAGAACGCATATCCATATCTAAAATGATCACTTTTTTCCCACTTAACGCGGCTACCTGTGCAAATTCTACGGCAGTTGTAGTACGTCCCTCACCATGTATAGAAGCGGTGAAGTTGATGATTTTTGGTTTTTCTGTCCCTGTCGGGTGATATTCCAATTTTGTCAACAACACACGTAAGGCATCTTGATACAGTGATTTTTTATCCCCGAAAAGTGGCAAGACACTGACCAACGGGATAACAGAACCTTTTTCAACATCAGAAATAGACTGAATGGTGTCATCGAGATAATTACGAAACAGCGCTTGTCCAATCCCCGCCAAGAATCCAAGAATAATCCCAACAAGCAGCACAAGGAGTTTTTTCGGTTTTACCGGATCAACCCCCACTGCTGCGTCATCAACAATACGTGTTCCTGAAACATTCGACGATTCGATAATCGCTGTTTCAGCACGTTTTTGGAGGAGATATTCATACACTTTTTGGTTAACCACAAAAGAATTATTAAGCTGAGAAAGCTGTTTTTCTTCAAACGGTATTGCTGCGAGATCTGCACGATTTTGTGCAATAATTTGGTTCAGGGATGTTTTACGCTGCTGAACACCCTGTAAATTACTCGCAATGGTTTGTTCAAGATTTGTTTTCAATCCAATGATTTGCTGATTGATTTTAATTACGGAAGGGTGTTTATCCGTATAATCGACCACTAATGCCGCTTTTTGATTATGTGCCTCTTGCAAACTTTGGATCAGTGTTTGAAGAGGTGAATTCATTACCATGTTAATCGCACCAACATCGATACCTGTGAGATCTTTATTATTTTTCATGTACGTCTGTAGATTTTGCAAGATACTCTCTTGCATATTTACCTCATACATCTGGGCTTCATAATCGCTTAATTTTTGTGTTGCTATTGCACCTTTGTCCTTTGGATCAATAACAATATGGGATGATTTGAAAAGCTCAAGATTTTTAGCCGAATTTTCAAGTGCCGCATTTACCTGAGCCAGTTGTTTATCAATAAACTCCAACGATTTAGACGCACCCGTATTTTTTGTTTCAACACTTTGCATTAAATACGCTTCTGCAAGCGCGTGTAAAATGTCCTGTGCACGTTCCGGCAGATTATCTTGATAGTTCAGTGTAATTATCGATGATTTTTCAGCTGTTAATCCCGTTGTAAGAGATTGTTGCACCATAAAAGCGATATTCTCGTTTGAGGTCAATGTAAAGTAATAATCATACGTACCAAATTCACCCTGTTTAGAAATTATCATTTTAAACCAAGGATGCGCAATCATCGCTCCATAGGTGAAATCTTTTGAAAAATGGATAACCGGCTGTCCATTTGGACTAACTCCTATCGCTGATGCGATTTTCATTTTTGATGAGGGCTCAATACTCAAATTAAAACGATTTTTGTCTAATGGACGGACGTGGAACCGATACCCCTCAAGCATCATAGGGTTGAATTCAGCATCTACTTTAAAAGGCGATGTGTTTTTATACATCTCACGTGTTTTAAAACTGCTGACACTGTAGTATCGACACCACAGATTCAATGGTTCAATCGCTTTACGTATAACACTCGCAGATTGGATGAGTGCCATTTCATTATCCGCATTTGCACCTTGATTATCCAATGCCTGATTCATAAACTGATCATCAGCATTATTGTAGGTAACTGGTGTTTTATCCTGCACTTGAAGGGTAAGCGCCGCTTCATAAACACTGGTACTAAAGTATATATAGATCAATGTTAAAAATGTCACACTTGCGGCAACACTGTAAATCGATTTTTTATAACGCTTTAACGTATTAATCATTTCGACAAGATCAATTTCTTCATCTATCATTTTGATTAAATCGGACTTATTGGAATGGGTATACATTAATGGCATCTCCATTTTTAATAGATGTATAGTTAACAAATGGTAATAGCATCGCATTTAACATTTGGAAGAAAGGCATTTGTTCTCGGAATGCTACGTTATACGCTTTCATCCCACGTGGTTGTACATAAATAATATCATTCGGTTTCAGAATGGTAGATGTCAATTTTAATGACGATAAATCGGCTAGATTAATTTCTCGAACGATTGGGTTTCTCAAATCCCCACGCACAATCATCAGATTAGTCCGATCGCCATCATCTGTCAAATCTCCTGCATACGCGAGAGCTTCAAACAACGACATCGTTCCATTTGCCACTTGTAATACTCCTGGCTTCTTTACCTCACCGAGTACAAAGAGTTTTTGGTTCAAAATTTTGACACTCACAAAAGGATTTTTAAGATATTTACGGTATTCAAGCGTTAGTTTATCGGCTGCTTGATTTTCGGTAAGCCCTTTCACAGATACCGTTCCGATGAGAGGTAAATGAACGCTGCATATACTATTCATAAGATACCCATCTGATCCATCACGTGTCAAAGCAGCCTGCATTCGTCCACCCGTATTAAGGATTTGATTTAACTGTTGATCCCCATCATTAGCAGATTGACTGACAACGATAATCTCGACGCGATCACCTTTAGCAATTTTCCAATCGAACTCCATATCTTCTGCGTATGCTTCATCTGACACATTCGAGTCAATATGGTTTGTCTTATTTGCATCATTCATATATTTAAAGCTGCTTGTTGAACAACCACCTATAAATAAAGCCAGCATTGTTACAACTAAAACTGTTACGCTTTTCACAGTGCCCCTTTTACTCTCTTTAAAGTTCTTCACAGTGC
>NZ_JAQTYM010000106.1 GCF_028688295.1 Sulfuricurvum sp. | reverse complement strand
TTGGTACACTATGGAATCATCCCAGAGTTCATCGGACGTATCCCCGTAGTCGCTCAACTGCGCGAACTCACCAAAGATCAAATGGTTCAAATCCTCCAAGAACCCGACAACGCCCTCATCAAACAGTTCCAAGCGCTGTTTGATATGGATGGTATCGAGCTTAACTTCGAGGCAAAAGCCCTCGATGCGGTGGCTCAAAAAGCGATAGACAGAGGTGTAGGCGCACGCGGACTTCGCAGTATCATCGAAGAAGCGATGTTACCGTTACAGTTTAGCTGCCCATCGAAAAAGAACCTGCAAAGTCTCACGATTACCGAAGCGGTGATCGAAGATGCTACGAATGAACCAATCTATGTTTATAAGACTACGGAAGATCACGCGGAAGCATAATTTTATATCACCGTTCGCCCTGAGCATGTCGAAGGGTGATCGTTCATAGTTTCTCTCGCTCCCACTCTCCCGAGTGGGAGCGTATAGCTATCGTTCAATTGCCCATAAACTCAATTAAAGTCCGACGGCTTCAAAAGCTCTATTTTTGCTTTTAAAATCGGCAATTCCTGCGTCGTTAAATCCCACACGATTCGCGGATCGACTCCGAAATATTCATGAACGATAAAATTGCGAAAATCCTTTACTAATCGCCACTCATAATCGGGAAAACGCTTTTCTAGCAGATCGATAATCGCATTGATTGCTTCGCCGATTACGATATATTCCCGTAACGTCGCACTGTAGGTTTTTCGATCATTCAAAAATCCCTCGAAATCAAGCCCGCCCACATAACTCTCTATCGCTTCAATCGATTCGATCATATCGCTGACATAGAGATAATAATCGCGTTTAGACATAAATGATCTCTTTACTCACGAACTCTTTGGCAATCGGCTTCAAAGTGCTTTCGATTCCAAGATCAATTTTAGGGTAGAGATTAGTTTCCAAATAGTGTTTCAAGCCGAAAAAACTTCTGAATTTGTTAGGGGCTTCGATCTCAACGGCAATATCAACATCGCTCTCTTCATTGGCTTCGTCTCGTGCGTAACTCCCGAATAAACCGATTTGAGTGACACCGAAACGCTCGTGCAATGTCTCTTTATGCTCTGAAAGAAAAGCGAGAATATTCAATTTCGAGATCATAGTTCACTCCTTTAAAATTATAGCCCGATTTTGCATAGTAGCATCAACCATTATTTTTATGTATTATACTACTGATGATTTGAAAAAGAGAGAATAACTGCCTAACGCGCCAACGCATACGACATAAGCTTTTCAAAAAAGAGATCGATAAAGTCACCTTAACCGATCAGCAGTTTGCCAAGACAGATAATATACACTCTCAAGCTAGTGCTTGAGAGCTCGCAAAATTTCTTCTCTTGAATCGCTTATCAATGATTTTATTTTAGGATCATCACTCACAACCTTATCAAGCATTTTTAACCCTTCAGAGGACCTGCCACTGTGAGACAACAATATCGCTAGATTATTCAACGCAAATGGATGGGTGGGATTCAGCGTTAAAAGTTTGCGATAATTTTCCTCTGCCTCAATCAGGTGTGACGCGTTATACGAGCTATTGGCTAAGGCAAAAAGAATGTCCGTATTATCGGGCCATCGTTTCAGTGCACTTTTATAGGTAACTATGGCTTCATCACTATTACCTGATTTCTCAAACGCGTACACAGCGCGCAGAAGTGTTTTTACACTAACCGATGCCGGAATCTCGCCCGGCGGAAGAAGAATAATTCCCCAGTTCCCACTTCGTTTCCACAGCGCGGCGAAGGTTGCAATAGAGAGTGCTTCGTTCGGTTGATCTGAAAAATGAGCGTGTATGCTCCGTTTTTGTTCATCGTATCCGATCACAGGAACATAATGCCAAAGCGGATGCCATGATAAACTGCGATTCACCAGTACAATTATGGGATGATTGGCTTCAAGTTCACCAAAAAGTGCATCATAGGTCGGCTCCAACGGATAAGCGATCAGACCATTAGATCGTGCAGCAGTAACCATTTCTATCTGTAGTGTCCCCCGCTTTGCCGGAATCAGTGTGCGAGCATCTATCTCTTGAGTAGAGAGTTTTGGAGAAAAACTTTTTTGTAATTGCCAATACGAAGCAATCATCTCTATGGCTGTTGAACCGCACAGTTCTGAACGAGGAGGGATAAAAGGGACGTTAATGGTTGAAGAAGTGTAATGTTGTTCGCTAGGAAACGGATCTTTAGGAGTACAACCCGTCACCATAAAGATGGCGAGGATTGCATAAAATAAGATACGGCAGTAGTTTACCATTTGGTTAACGTACTGAGCGTGTAAATCCAAATATTTTTGTGAATCCGAGGATATCGGTGATCAACAAAACTACAAAAACAAAAACAACGGCACCTACAAGACCTCCGAAATCACCACCAGCTGGTAATGTATCGATTTCAGAAGAGATGGTTGCTATCTCTTCATCACTCATAAGGGCAATTCTTTGCTCAACCATAATAGGATCAACTCCCATCGTTTCAAATGTTTTAGCAACATCCTCACGCGTAACAAACTGACTCACTTTTTCATGTGATGAAACCGATACCGGTTGCTCTAGTACTGCCTCTGTTGAAGCCATTTGAGCCCATGAAACTTGGGCAAACAGGGTAACACTCAATACGAACGATAAAATCACTTTTGACATAGACATGTGTTTTCCTTTAATTTGTTTTCATTTGGTATTTTACTACCCGAATGTTAACATTAGATTGATTATCTAGAAAATAACAATCCGATTCCTAGACGATTTTGTCGATGATTATAGTCCATTAAACTGGCACCATAACCACTAAAACCTTTTAGGTACCAAAAATTATTTTTAGAGTTATTGATTGGATATGACCATTCACCTTCTATTGAGCCTCGGTTGTTGCTATTAAAATAGAGATTATCACGCAACATTAATTCAAATTGATGCTGACCATATAGATATTTAACCTTCAAATGACCATATCCGAGATAAGAAGTGATATCTTTATTCTCACGACCGGCGTGAATATACCATCCTCTTAATTGGATCAATAAATCATTGTATTGAAAATCCAAATCCGTATATACTTGATTCAGCTCCCGCGACAATGGTTCTCCAAGCCCGTTGGATTCATGTAAAAATCCGATACTGATATCTTTCAAACCACTTTGCAAGTCAAGCTCACGCGTAGTGGGAATGGTTATCCAAAATTCAGGTCTATAATTTGTTTCCCTAAAAGGGGCAGAATTTGCATACAACTGCCACCATACTTCTTGCGTGTATCCCAAAGAAAGAGTTTCATTCAAACCTAGTAAATCATAGGTAAATGTTTTTTTAAAACTTATCTGAAATTCTGTTTCGATATTTCTATCAAAAACATGATATCCAGGGTATTGAACACTGTTACGTTTCTTGTAATTTTCTGTTGTATACGAAAAGGGTATTAAAAATGTTTTATTATGAGGAAGTATTCCAAAATTACTAAACATTGTAGATACCAACAATTGACGTTCCTCAGAATTACTTGGCATATTCAAATGTTCAAGTCTAAATTTCTGCATTTCTTTATCGGTGACAGGATCGATATGATAAACCTGCTTGTCGGCACGCATAGAAGTATTATCTTCTATGGCTATCAATGCACTGTTTAGGAATAGCAACCATAGCAGTTGTTTCATGAGTATCCTTGCTATCGCTTTTATTTAAAACAGATTATTCTTTATTAAGATCGAGTTTCAAGTCAGGATATTTTTCCTTAAATAAACGCTCGCTTTCACCCATAATCGTTGTCCCCTCAGCGGTATCTTTATTACCCTGCTCTATCTTTTGACGACCGAGAGTCATATCTTGATCTCCGCTTTTGATCAGTTTTTCACCATTTATGATGAGTTCTTCACCTGAAGTTTTCAGTTTTGATCCGCGATCCCACTCTTTAGCTATCGCTTTTTGATCGAGTCCTATCTCTTTTTCATCAGTTGCATGCATCCGCATGAAATCAGCAGTTGTAGGTGATTTTGCGGTACAACCGCTCAGTGCTATCATCGTAATAGCGGTTAATGTTACTAGTTTAAAATTTTTCATTGAAAATCCTTTTGTGTTACTCTAACTTTTAATTTTTGAAGCAGTCTCATTAAGTGCTATTTTTACCGAATCCCATGCTAACTCCACATTGGTTTTCATCGATTCGTACATCTCATCGGTCGCTTTGATCAAATCGGAGAGCTTTGTTTTTCCCTCATTGATTTTCTTTTCTAACGCATCAATATGTTTATTCATCTCGATCTGTGCATCGGCACTTGCCATGGAGGCTTTGGCTTTGAGTTTAACGATATCTGATTTCCAGATCGCAATTTCTGCCTCTTTTTTTTGTTGATAAAGTTCTTTATAATTCATACTATTTTCCTTAGTTTGCTCCTCAGAGCACGCGCCGTCCTTGGATCACACGGATCAGAACGACGATAATCGCCAACATCAATAACAGGTGGATAAATCCACCCAATGTATAACTGCTGACCAGTCCTAATGCCCATAAAACCAATAGAATTACCGCTATTGTCCACAGCATATTTGACTCCTTTAACGTATTATTCAATAGTCATTTTATTGATGACATTCGTAACACCCTCAACATCTTCGGCAAGTTTACTCACCAAGTCGCGTTCAGCATCATTTTTAGCTTTACCACTTAGTGTTACCACTGCATTG
>NZ_JAQTYM010000105.1 GCF_028688295.1 Sulfuricurvum sp. | reverse complement strand
TAAGATACTTGAAATAGTAGTCTGGGGGTTGTTATATGCCCGAGCATAACCTTCCATCTCCCACTGCCCATCGATGGCTTTGTTGGCATATTTGACTAGGTTATCCGTGATGGCCTCGACCGATAGATTTTTTTTGTATTTTTGTTTATATGCGGCAGCGCTATTTGCGACAGCCCAGATGATTTTAAACATCTGTGTAGTTGAAAATTTTTCTGTTACCGTAGATAGCTCCAAAAGAGTTTTATCGTTGATGATCTCTAGTGACTGATATATTAAACCGCATTTTTCAAGCTGTATTCTTAAATATTCAATACTCTCATGTAGTACGATTTCTGTCCATAGCTCATGCCCTTCTTTTATTTCATGAGATTGTAATATCAAAGGGTTAAGTAGAGTTTTTATCAGCGTTGACCAAGTGATGTCATTATTAGAGATATTGATATCATAGTAAATTTCAAATAGATCATACTCCAGCGTTTCATTTTCAAGTGTAAATGCGTGATGGCTTCGATCGCTAGGGTGGATAATCCCTCTTGCTATTAAATGATTATAGATTTTCTGTGCGAATTTTGTTGTAGGCGCCAAACGAATATGAGGACATTTTGCAAAAGGGTTCAGGACCTTTAGATCATTTGTTAAACAATCTTTGACGAGTGCCGCAAGATAAAGACGGTCCCGAGGGGTTAGCTCATTAATGTCTATCGACAGTTTTTTTGTTTTATTGATCTGCTCTGAGATAGCTTCATTTTTAAACCGTACGGTGAGCTCATTTATACGCTCTATTTGGCGTTTCGGCTCCTTACAACCACTGCAATTACACTTTTCATTATCGAAGAAATGATCGCACAATAAACACACTTGTCCGCCTGTGACCGTACTGTTCCTAGAAGTAGGTAGGTACCCAAGGGGAAATTTGCAGTAAGGACATTTTTCTTTTGATGATGCAGGTGGAAAACATTTGTAAAGATTAGTTGCTGAAACGTCAATTCGATATTTTTTAATCAGTGACGAAGGTTTAACATTTAAATAATATTGTTCTTGAAGTTCTTTTTTTTCTTGTTGTGATAAATGATCAAGCCTGATTAGATATTTTGCGTATTTGTACATTCTGCATCCTCCAATAGGGAAACAATTATAAACCCACCATAGTGGGTTGTTTAAAAGTATAACAAAAACTACACTCATGCAGATACTTTATGAAGAAGATATATGCAAGAATCAATAGTTTTTTCTGAAGATGAAATCAGTTCAATGTACAAAACAATCGGTGAAAACGTCAAAAAATATCGAGAGCTAAAGGGTATGAGCCAACTTCAGCTCTCAAATGCCATGGGGTATAGTTCTGTAAGCCTTGTTTCAGCCGCAGAGCTGTGTAATGATGGCAAACATTTCAATCTTGAACATCTTTATAAGATTGCAAAGATATTGGGTATTGAGATATCAGATTTAATTGCAAATTAATTGCCCCTGCAAGCATTGTATGTAAAACACTAATTTCGACTTTTCCGTATCTTTAAGTTTCCGTCACACTTTTTCGTATAGATTTACTCAAGTTTTATGGCGCTTTTTTAGCTTTTGAAAAAGTGTACGGAAAAGACTTGTTATTCATACTTAGTCTATCAGCTTATTAAAAAAGAAAATCCATTAAATACTATATAAAGGTAGGATTAAAAAAATCCTGCTACTATTTTATTACTACATATAGGTAGAATTAAATATAGGAGCTGAAATGTCTGAACGTATTACTAAAAATATGGCCAGAAATATTTACTTTGGCGGGGGACTTTTCGCGATTTTGGTTTTTACCGGACTAACTATAGATACCGTTAAACAAATTCCAAAGCTAAGCCATGATGACAAAATCACTGAGTCTGTTGCTCGGGGAAAAGTGGTATGGGAAGAGAACAATTGTGTCGGTTGCCATACAATCATGGGTGAGGGGGCGTATTATGCTCCGGAGCTTGGGAATGCGTTTCCTCGTCTTGGTGCTAATGATGAAGCCGCATTTAAAACGTATCTAGCAGGATGGATGGCGGCACAACCGCTTGATACACCCGATAGACGAAAAATGCCACAGTTTCACCTGAGCCCGGAACAAGTGAACAACCTTGCAGACTTTTTGATTTGGACCTCTCGTGTCAACAATCAAGAGTGGCCGCCAAACATTAAAGGATAAGGAAGATTATGAAATATTCATCTCAAATGGTCGCAAAACCATATTTTATTTTTGCACTCATTCTTCTGGCAGGGGAGATTGTTTTTGGTCTTGCTATGGGGGTTCAATATCTTTACGGGGACTTTTTGTTTCCTGCGATCCCTTTTAATGTCCTTCGAATGGTTCATACGAACTTGTTGATCGTTCTTTTATTATTCGGGTTTATGGGAGCTACCTATTATCTGATTCCTGAAGAGAGTGAACGCGAACTGTGGAGCCCGATGTTGGCCATAATCACCTTTTGGGTATTTGCGGCGGCGGGAGTAGCCACCATCTTGGGTTATTTACTGGTTCCTTATGCCACGTTGGCGGAGCTGACCTATAATCATCTGTTGCCGACGATGGGGCGTGAGTTTTTAGAACAGCCGACGATTACGAAAATCGGGATAGTTTTAGTCGTATTGTCGTATATTTTAAACGTGACAATGACAGTTATCAAAGGACGCAAGACGACCATATCGGTTATTTTGTTGACAGGTCTTTTTGGTTTGGCATTCTTCTTTTTGTTTGCGTTTTATGTACCTGAAAATCTGGTCATGGATAAATTCTTCTGGTGGTTTGTGGTTCACTTGTGGGTTGAAGCGACGTGGGAACTTATTTTAGGGGCTCTTTTAGCGTTTGTTTTGATTAAAACGACGGGTGTTGACCGTGAGCATATCGATAAATGGCTCTATTTGATTATTGCGATGACGTTGATTTCCGGGCTTGCCGGAACAGGGCATCACTTTTTCTTTATTGGTACTCCTGAGTATTGGTTATGGATCGGATCGATTGCCTCTGCGGCGGAACCTGTTCCTTTTTTCTTAATGATTTTGTTTGCTTACAATATGGCAAAAAACCGTCGTATTCAGCATGATAATAAAATTGCATTGACATGGGCAAAAGGGACGGCCGTTGTAGGATTTTTGGGAGCAGGTGTCTGGGGCTTTTTGCACACGCTCGCGCCGATTAACTATTATACACACGGTACACAATTGACCGCTGCACACGGGCATCTTGCCTTTTTCGGTGCGTATGTAATGATTTGTTTCACGTTGATTTCGTATGCAATGCCGATTCTTCGCGGGCGTCCTCATGGAAACGGGCCTAAAGCTCAGAGCGTAGAACGCACTAGTTTTTGGATGATGGTGATCGGTATGATAGGCCTTACGTTGGCACTGACTGCTGCAGGGATCATGCAAATCGAAATGCAACGCCTACGTGATGTTGCGGATGCTCTGGATTTCATGAGTGCACAAGCGGCTATTAGCACGGTGTATGGTGTTCGGTTGGCTTTTGGTGTGATGGTTCTTTTAGGACTATTGACCTATTTTTACAGTTTCTTTGTGAAAGAAGAGCAAGTAGCCGCGTAATGGATGAAAAAGTTGGTAAATTTTGGGATCACTATGTTACGAAAAAAGCTTCTCGTCTTTTTAAAGACGAAGAGGTCATATTTACGGACATTGCCAAAGGGTTAAAACTCTTTTATCACCTCCTAGGGGGTGAAAAAGGGAAAGAACTTCATATTACCGATAAACGCTCCATACAAACGTCACGAACAGTGCTAGAGAGATTCTCAGGGACGGGAAAAACTTTTTTCCTTGCTTGGCAAGATGAAAAAGGGATTTATCTCCCTGCATCTCTGGCTTATTTTCCTCTAAAAACACACAATGAGATGCACTATTACTGGCTGATCGCTATGCTCTGTAATGTCACGGTTAATACTCAAAACATTACCTCTGAAAATACTAGAGTGAGTGATCTCCTCATCGAAAAGTATGTCGGATTTCGTGAATTTTATGCGTATAGCCATCGTTATTTACGTGAACATTATCCTGAATTATCTACGATTGAACCTTCTCTAGAAGCCTCATCAGTAGATAATTATCCCAATCCGTTATGGATTTATCCGCCGCTTTCAAGCTCCAATAAACTCCTCTCAAGCGATGATGAAGAAGAGGTGCACAGACAGAGAGATGAGGAGAACAAAACCGAAATCTTGAAAATGAAGAAAAAAAGTGAACAAATTGACGATAAAAAAGAGACGGACGGATTGCTCCTCTTTTTGCCTGAGTCGATTATGAGCCTAATGGAACAAGTGAGGGTTGATCGACAGGAAAATGACAGCTTTGATGAGGATGCCCTCTACAATGCTGAAGATTTAGAGGAGATAACGCTGGGGCAAAAAGATGCCAACCTCTCCGCACGGATCAAAATGGATTTGGATATTTCTTCTAACAGTATTGAAGAATATCCTTTGGGCAAAGGGCATTTTATCGATGAGTGGGACTATAAAAAAGAGCTCTATCTCAAAAACTATGTGTGTATAAAACCCATTATTTCGCTCCATACCGAGCCTATCGAATTACCAAAACGACTCCAAAAAATGATGCGCACTATTCAAAGCGAACTTGATCTAATGGAACTTGATCGTATTAAAAAAGACAACCTCTCTTATGGTGATGAGATCAATATCGATACATGGATCGATTACAAAGGACATCAGAACCGCTCAAACCATCCACAGCGGTTTTTCCAAACCTTTGAGAGAAAGATGCGTGATATGTCGACACTGATATTGGCGGATGTTTCCCTCTCTACCGAGGCAGGGATAACCCAAGAGATACGCGTCATCGACATGATACAAGATGCGTTGATGGTGTTTTCTGAA
>NZ_JAQTYM010000039.1 GCF_028688295.1 Sulfuricurvum sp. | reverse complement strand
TTCCGTAGCCGAAGCGCCCTTTTCGACCCATCTCGTTTTGGTAGTATCGACACGCTCTACTTTAACACTCACCCCATCCGCTTTTTTGACCCAAATGACCTCTTCTTCTATGGACGTAATCATCCCCCGCTCGCCGTTATAATAATTCCACGCATTACGGGTAAAGAGGATCGGCGCACCCACTTTCAGAGCCAAAACAGACTCGATACGGCTCTCGATCATAAACCGCTCGACATCGCGTTCCTGCATCTTTTTATCATGGATCGTTACATAGGTCTCCACCTCGATAATCTCGCCGTTTAGGTGTTCCAACTGAGAGCGGTTATGATTCTGTGCACTGATGTTTTTACCAAACAGCAATGTCATCGTAGACATATCCTCACTCAGCGGTTTTACCAGTTTTTCGAGCGCTTGATGCGCTTCCTCATCGAGACGGGCATGACGTACTTTTTCGAGTAGGCTCAAAAACTCCGCCTCGTGAGTACGGTATGAACCCTCCAAATGGAGCGTCTCAAATCCCAACCGTTCCCATGAGGGGGATTCAAAGGCGAAATAGATTGGTTCATTCCCGCGCGTCACGGGTGGAAGCTGTAAAAAATCCCCGACTACGATGACCCGTCCGCTAAATTCCGCTTGGAGCAAACGAAGGCGTATCATATCCAGCAGTGGCGCCCCCACCATCGAAATCTCATCGATAACGATGATCTGCATGGAACGGATTAGTTTAATGATCTTTTTGGAGGGGTCGAGTTTGCCGTTGCGCTCTAATTCTTCCTGAGAGTTAGCGATCCCAAGATCAAAAAAACTGTGGAGGGTCTGCCCCCCGATCAGCGTCGCCGCCATCCCCGTCGAAGCGAGACGGGCAACTGATTTGCCATTTTGAACCGCATCCTCGATCAGCGCACGCGTGAGGGTCGTTTTCCCCGATCCCGCACCGCCGGTGATAAAGAGGTTGGAGGTTTCTAAAATACCAAGAGCTTTTTCAATCATTCTTATCCTTTAACTCGATCACTCGCCCAAACGGTACTTCTGCCTCGATAGGTGCAATCCAAAGCACCTCATACGGCGGCTCATACGGGGGGAATTTTCCGTCCAAATCGGTAAAATAGAGTAACACCTTCGGTCCATACATCCATGTCTCGATCAGCTCGAATACCGCTCTAAAGTCAGTCCCCGCACCACCGCTGAGAGTATAGCTGATAGCCTCTCCCCGCTCAAAGCGTACATGGGAACGGATTCGATCATCACAAACGATCAGATCGATACTATAGGAGCCGAACAGTTCGGTGATCGATTCTACCTCGGCAATAAACTGAGCAAGCAGTACCTCATCAACCGATCCAGAACTGTCAATCGCAATGGCCAACTCCAAATGGCGCGAATGTACCCCCGGCAGATAGACGCCGTCATAAAGGAGTTTTTTACTCGGAGGGATGAGGGTGTAATCGCTGACATAATACCCCCCAACACTCTCTCGCAGTTCACTACGCCAATCGATGAGAGATTTTTTGTTCGGTTGGATCAAGTGATGGATCGCTTCGCTGAGGGGGTCTGATTTCTCCAGCGCCTCCTCGGAGCGTTTTTCACGCTGTGCACGAGAGAGCTTTTCATCTAGCCCATCGTCGTCTCGCCCCTCGTCACTGTCTCGGTCATTTTGTTCCTGATCTAAAAACTCTTTTGAGAGCTCATGATAAATCTCTTCGGCACTCAGATTACCGAACCGTTTATCGTAGGTAATTGCAGGAGGCGGTGTAAAACCGCTCTCGATCAGCAACGTATTAATCGCGTAATCGCACGCCATATTCCACAGCCATGGACTTCGGTTCCCCCGTCTTTGAGTATGACTCAACGCCTCATGTAGTGCAGCGTTGCACAGGGCAAACATCCGCTCTGCATCACCAAGTGACTCCATATACCCCTCACGATACTCAAACCGCCCCTCACGGGTAGCAAAACTCTCGATGTTATCGTTGACTAAACTCTCCATACCGCTCGCGATCGTCCCAAAAAAAGGATAATCGAGGAGGAGTTTGGCTTTGAGAGGAGAAAAATCGATCATAGCAGATACGCGTAGGCCTCAACCCATTCGCCAAACGCATCCAGATGCTCCATCGCGACACCCTGACGCTGTAGGTCTTGGACGATGAGGACGGCAAATTCGTTTTTGAGTTTCAAGGTATAGCGCAACACATGCGAAAGAGCTTCTTCATTCGGAGTTTGCAATAATCTCGATACAAGGACGTTGGAGAGGGCATAGAGGGTAGAGAGTTCACTCGGCGCGTCACACTCTTCGCCGCGCAATATCGCATCCACATCAGGAAGGTGATCCATGATCTTACAAAACCCCAGAAAATCGACCGCCGCATCTTCCCCCACCGCTCCGCTGATCGCTTCGAGAAGCAGGTTTTGCGGCAAGGGGCTTCGGAGGATTTTATGAACCGCTTCCCAACTGCGCGGCGTCGCAAAGCTGCGGAGATTTTTCAGAGGATCAAATCCAAATAATGCGCTATTTTTAAACCCGATATAAGCAATCAGACGAGGGTCAATGCGCGATTTTACCGCCCATTCCCGCCAATCTAGTGCACTCACCTCCATCTCGATATGGACGAATCGGTTGGCCAGCGGTGAGGGGAGACGATAAACGACCCCGCGATCCCCCTCACGATTTCCCGCCGCGACAATTGACCACCCATCGGGAAGCATATACTCCCCCACTTTACGATCGAGTATCAGCTGATACGCCGAAGCTTGCACGGCAGGGGCGGCGGCATTGAGCTCATCGAGGAAAAGTATCCCCTCCCCCTCACGCGGTAAAAATGAGGGCGGCGCCCAGAGTGCGGTATGGGACTCTTTCTCATAAAACGGAATCCCTTTAAGATCGGTAGGATCGAGCAAGGAGAGGCGTAAATCGATGCACTCTAAATTTTTCTCTTTGGCGATCTGTTTGATAATCGAGGATTTCCCGATCCCCGGTGCCCCCCACAAAAAGGTTGGAATTTGCGATTCGATGAGAGATTCTACCGTTATTTTCGCCTGTGAACTGCGCATCAGAACCATCCTATATTATGAGTTTGTATGTGTTTTCCAAAAGTCGGGTTTGTTTTCACCGCCCTCTCAAACCGCCGATCGAGTGAGAGCTGATAGAGTGTATCTATCGGTGTTGCCGTATTAGCGGCAAGTGCTGACAACACTTCAGGATCTGTGCTAGAAGCAAGCGATTCAAGTTTATCACTAGAAAGTGAGGGGTTGGAAGCGAGAGAATCGGAAAATTCTCCCCTCTCAAAAAGGTGGCCCAAAATCTCACTCAACGTCATAGGGTTGGAAGCGAGTGCTCCCAATACTCGATCATCATTAAGAGAATAGAGTTTCTGCTGCATTGCGGGTGAAAGGCTCGGATTCGCTGCCAAATTCGCAGCATACTTCTCCAACAACCGCTCGAAACGATCCTCATCCAGCAGTGTTTTCGATGCGATTAACTGGGGATAGGCACTTTCTAGCTGCAACGCACCCTCACGTGAGAGGGTAGCGTTTTGAGCGAGCAGTGAATTGATCTCTTCATTTTGAAGTGCCAATAATTCTCTCTCCAATCCCAATGGCTCCCGATGAGCCAACAACACCGCCCGCTCCTCCAACAACAGACGTAAAATACTCTCTTGCGTATCAGGGTGAAGCGCAATCGCATCCAAGACTCCGTTTAAAGAGCGATCTTTGGGATTTTTGATTTCATTGGCGATCGGCGAGAGTTCTATGATGGCATTAATCAGTTCTGGGTTTCCATACCGCTCGATCAAATGCGCCAACCCGCTCATCGCGTACTGCACGTTATGATTACGATCCAAATCAGCGTAAAACCGCCCGATGATCGATGCGGTTACATCACGATTGGTGTCATTATCAAATAATCCCTCGTTTTGCCAATCGTAGAGTTTGAGGAGTTTGAAAAAAAGCTCGTCAGTGATGTAGGGATTTTGCAAGAAATCAACAAGGCGTTCTTGATTACGAGAGAGCTTGAGACTCATCAGCAACCGATTGGGTTCGATGGAACGGCATAGCCACTCTTCGAAAGGAGAGAGTTCCACAATCGGTGTCTGTGACTCTTCGTACAGACGGGCCGATTCGCTTTGTTCATACGGATTCATCATCCGCCCCTCGATAATGAGGGCGACATCTTCACTGTAACTCCCTACACGGGTGATTTTATGAAGTTTGAGGAGAGTATCAAACTCCTCAGAGTTAAGTGCACGGGTTTTCCCTAACAGTAAAATCGATTCTCCGCTTAATGCTTCATAGTTCATAACGCGTATTATATTCAGAGACTCTAAAAAAATTCACACAAAGGTATAATGTCGCCAATAGTTTAAAAGGATTTTAACGATGGAAGAACTTTACGAAGGAATTGCCGCTTATGATGCGGGAGATTACATTAAAGCGCATGAGCTTCTCTACCCATTAGCCGCCTACAAACGCGATCCTGAAGCACAATTTCATATGGGAATGATCTATTTTTACGGCGAAGGGGTTGAAAAAAATATCGATAAAGCGATGGAGTGGTGGAAGAAGGCGATGAAAAGTGGTCATGTAGACGCCGCCTATCGCCTCAGCGAAATTGCAACATCAACAAAAACTACATTTTAAGCTATTTTATTTTGAACACCAAAGGAATCAAATCCCTTTGGTTACGCTAGCCGCTATGGCACATGCAGCGAAGCGAAAAGCCTAGCAAAGTGCAGGCAAACGCTTGCCTCTACGAGGCAGACTTATTCCAATACCCGTCCGATGCTGTAACGCATATCCTCATCGAGGCTATCCATATTACCCAGCATCCATGTGAGATACCCACGGTCAGCTTCAGCAATCTCTTGAAGCGTTTTCCCTTTGTATTTTCCGAATTTCAGCGGCCGTGTGTAAAACACCGGCGTTTGCGTCAACTCCACCATCTTGTCGATCGGATTGACACCGACAAAACGCTCCTGAAGCCGCTTACGCAGTTCCGTGAGAAAGAGTTTGAGTACTAATACATCCCCGATGGCATCATGCGCTTTAACAACAATCCCGAGTGCATCGGCTTCAGCTTGTTCAATTTTATACAATCCTAATCGATACCGAAAATACTGTAATCGATGAGCTTCCTCATCCTCAAACAAATGACGGGCACAACGGAGGGTATCGATAAGTCTCATGTTAGAGGTAAAATCCTCTTTTGCCAACATCCCAAGATCAAACGGTGCATTGTGAATAATGAGAACATTCTCGGGGGTATTAAGCTCACAAAGCGTTTTAAAGGCTTTTGTTTCGACGCATGAGGGTAACCCCTCAATCATATCAGGGGTAATACCATGCACTTCCATCGCACCGTATCCGATAGGAACCTCAGCCGAGCACATATCGTTGTAGACGTCAACTTTTTTGCCATCGAGTACCATATAACCCAACTGAATGATCCGATCATTATCCCCCGCCCCCGTCGTCTCCGTATCAAGAAGTACGAACGCAGCCATTAATACTGATCGTCTTCAGCATCAATATCAAACTCATCGTAGTCGTCTTCGTCTTCATCGTCTTCTTCATCATAATAGTCATCCTCTTCGTCCCCTTCTCCCTCGCGCATGGAGGTAAGTTCGGTGTAGAGTTGTTCTGCTTCTTCTTCGTCGATTTGTCCGCTGCTAAGCTCACCTAAGAGCTCTTTGTATTCATCACGCAGGGCTTGCATATCTTCTAGTTGCGCACGTTCTTCGACTGTTGCATCTTTTTGAGAGGCAATCGATTCGAAAATATCGTCAATATGCTCTTCCACATCGGGAATCAACTCGTTTTGAATCAAATGTTTTAGTTGGGTAATATAGGCCATGTTTAATCCTTATGATTTGGATATCTCATTATACTTTAAAAATTCGACAAATTTTTCTTCACTGAGCGGTCTTGCATACATATAACCCTGCCCCTGCTGGCATCCATACTCTTTTAATAGCAAAGATTGCGGGACTTCCTCAATCCCCTCAGCGATTGTTTTAAGCCCTAGAGCATCGGCCATAGCGATGATCGCTCTGACGATTGCCCTATCTTGTTCATCACTCTCTAATCCACGAATGAAGGATTGATCGATTTTTAGTTTATCGATCGGAAACGTTTTTAGATAGCTCAAACTCGAATACCCTGTTCCGAAATCATCAATCGCCACTTCAATCCCAAGAGCCTTGAGTTCAATCAGCTTTTGCCCCAATACTTTAGGATTACCCATCAAAACACTCTCAGTGATTTCCAACTCAACATATTTGTGTGCCAAAGTACTCTCATCGATAATATGACTCAATGTCTCTACAACATCAGGACGTTCAAACTGTTTTCCCGAAACATTGACCGATATTCTCCCCTCAAAAATCCCCTCATCGATAATACGTTTTGTTAGCGCGCACGCTTGGGCCAATACCTGCTCACCAATCGGAATAATCAATTGATTCGACTCTGCCAAAGGGATAAACATATCAGGACGCACTATCCCTAATGATGGGTGTTGCCATCGTACCAATGCTTCGGCCCCGATCACTCGACCCGATACAAGATCGATTTGTGGCTGATAATAAACCACAAACTCTTTTTCATCAACGGCTCGGCGTAACTCCCGCTCCATTAAGACACGCTCAAACAACTTGACACTCATCTCTTGGGCAAAATAGCAATAGTTATTTCGCCCTGCTTCTTTCGCTCGACGTAAAGCAATATCCGCATTTTTAAGTAGTCCCTGCGCATCTTCACCATCATCTGGGTAAATCGTTATCCCCATACTTACACTAAGTTGAAAATCATAAATTCTCTCTTCAAATACCCGCATGATCTCCTTAAGTATTCGATCACATTCGTGCATATCTTGAAGTGATTCTAAAACAATAATAAACTCATCCCCTCCGACTCGACCGATAGTATCTTCACGACGAATGATTGCCCCCATTTTCACAGCAACTTCACGAATCACTTCATCCCCTACAAAATAACCGTACGATTCATTGATATCTTTGAAATTATCAATATCGACATAGAGTACCCCTAATTTTGTTTTTTCCCGCTCTGCACGTTCTATCGAATGCTTCAATCTCACATTTAGCAATAATCGATTAGGGAGATTTGTAAGTACATCATAATGAGTGATTCGTTCTAGTTCACGCTCTGACTCTTGAAGACGGGTAATATCTTCACCTGAAGAAAATGTCCCTACAGCTTTTCCATCACGATCACGCAGCAATGCGTTATGCCATGCAATAACCCTCTCTTCTCCCTTTTTGGTCCGTATTTTATTTTCAAAATACTCTACAATCTCGCGTTGCTCATTCATCATTTCTCGAAAAATACCTTTAGATTGGTCCAGCTGTTCACGTACCACAAAAGTATCGAACCAATTTTTTCCAATCGCCTCTTCCTCACTAATCCCTAGTATTTCACACCCTTTTGGATTAATCAAGTCAATTTTCCCCTCACGATTCAGAGCCAAACACATAACCGATGCAACATTCAAATAAAGCTTACTCTTCTCCTGCTCGAGTTCAATCGTATGTTCCAAAGAACGACGTAACTCTTCACCTAAACGGACGAGTTCACTAATGTCATTAAGAAACAGTTTCATGATCCTCTGTTCATTCACCTCAGCTTCAATTAATGTCACCTCATAAACACGATTCCCTATTTCAACTTTAGCTTTATCAACTCCACCATGAAGACGTAACGTATTCATAAAAGATTTCCATATATTTGGTGGAAATATTTTTGAAACAGAATCATCAATTTTTACCTGAAACGTCATCATCGCTTCCGCATTTAACCATTTAATGATCTGATCTTCACCGATATCTATAATTTCACAAAATGCAAGGCCCAAAAGATTATAGGTCGCTTTACTGTCACGGAGTTTGGATTCGAGCTTCATTTCCAATGCTGTACTGTAATTTAAGACCATATCTTTTTCGTTTAATAGATAGAGTTCTTCAGCTCTCCCACGGACCATCAAATGATGGATATCACGCTCTTTCATAATGTCGATGGCGTGATGTATCTTTTCGTTCAATTCAACCGTTATGATCGGAGAATGCATAAAGCGAGCGATAGATTCACTGCTATCTACTCTGCGATACGCCAATTCCAATACATCATGTTCTGTCACAATACCTACAGGTATAGTTTGCTGTGTTACGATCACAACATCTTTATTTTTATGTTGCATTAAACTAATAGCGTCATAAACACTAACATCATGTTCTACGGTAATGGCCAAGTTGCGGCGATTTAAACACTGAAAAACTTCGTGGACAGTCTGAACTTCGCTCTCATAGTAAGCCAAAATATCACTTTGGGTAAGGGTTGAAAGGTATTTTCCATGCTCATCGATTAATACCAATCGACGGATTTCATAATCTATCATGAGTTCTACGGCCATTTCAACAGGACGATCAACATGAATTGAGATAGTGGGATAAGTAGCATATTCAATCGCTTTTTTATCTCCCTCAATCTTGCTACGGTAAAGACCTATAATATCTCTGAGTGTCAATACACCTACTGATATGTCATTTTCAATCAAGACGACATGACTAATCCCCTCTTTACCCATTCTCTCAATCGCATCGTGCAACGAAGAATCAGAGGAAAGTTGATCATTTTTATAGGTAACAAGATCACTAAGTAACATCATGACAATCCTAAACTAGAGTAAAATGATTATACAACAACGGAAGAATATTTTGTAGGTATAGAAAGTATTGATTTGATTGGAGTCAAAACAGTCATAAAGAAAAAAGAATTATTTGAAAGTTCGCAGGATAGAGTAAAAATGGTGCGGTCGGGGGGATTTGAACCCCCACACCCGTAAGGCACTACCACCTCAAGGTAGCGTGTCTACCGTTCCACCACGACCGCATAAAAAAGGTGGTCAGCTGCTAGAGCCGACCGAAAGAGAGGTAAAAAACTTACGCAACCAAATACGGGTTAGCGTAAAGAGCGATAAGAGCGATAACAAGTGTATAAATAACTTGTGCTTCGATCATAGCAAGAGCGATGAACATAGTAGTCATCAATTTTCCGCCAAGACCTGGGTTACGAGCTGTACCAGCGATAGTTGCAGCAGCAGTGCTACCCATACCGATAGCTCCACCAAGTGCAGCCAAACCAAGACCAACACCAGCAGCGATCATAGAATACGCTTTCAATGTTTGGTTAGCAACATCTGCAGATGCAGCAGCTACAGCAGGTGCAGCTTCAACAGTTGCTTCAACAACCGCTACCGCTTCTTCAGCACCGAATACTGAAGCAACAAGAGCGAGCATAAGAAAAAGAACTTTTTTCATGAGTAATCTCCGTATTTAAATCAAAGTCTGTTCGGATAGTGTCCCTACTTATCACTTTGTGGATGGAATTATAGTTATAGAGAGCTAAAAGATTACTTAGCTCTTCCCAGCCCGATCTTATTTCCTTTGAATTCGACGATCTCAACCATCAATTCATCCCCCTCACTCACCGCATCACTAACACGGCTGATGTGTCCATCAGAGAGTTTAGAGATATGGATTAATCCATCCACTCCACCTGGAAGTTCAATAAATGCGCCAAAATCGACGATTTTTTTCACTTTTCCTTTGACGATATCACCTACTTTGTACTCCACTTTTTCCACCACAGTTGCGCCACTAATGATCCCTTCGATATGATCGCGTGCACCGCGTAAGCCGTCACGATTTTTACCGGTCAATTTAACGGACCCTTTTTTCTTGTCAATATCAATTGTTACGTCGAAACGCTCGATAATCTCACGTATTGTTTTTCCCGCTTGCCCGATAATATCGCCGATAAAACTCGGATCGATGTGGAAAAGATCGGTACTTGGCAATGTCCCCTCATTGAGTTCGATATGATCTTCACTGCTGAGCATTATGTCGATAATATGCCCACGTGCATCTTTAGCTTGGTAAAGTGCCTCTTTGAGAACATCCAAATGGATCCCCCCGAGCTTGATATCCATCTGCATTGCAGTAATACCCTCTTTGGAACCCGCAACTTTGAAATCCAAATCACCATCATGATCTTCAAGACCCATAATATCGGTCAAAATCGCGTGACGGTTCCCCTCTTGAACCATCCCCATCGCAACACCGGCGATCGGATCTGCCATCTCAATATCACCGGCACGAAGCGCCATATAACCACCGCATACAGTAGCCATGGATGAAGAACCGTTTGATTCTAAAATTTCGGAAACCAGACGGATCGTTTGCCCATTACGAACACATGAACCCTCTAACGCACGTTTAGCAAGATTACCATGTCCCAATTCGCGACGGCGCGGTGCACCGATCGGAGATGGTTCTCCGACGCTGAATCCCGGAAAGTTATAGTGAACCATAAACCCTTCATTTTGGGTACCGCTGTCGGTGAGGTTTTCGAACATTTGGGCATCTTTTGCACCGCCGAGGGTCAAAATGACCAAAGCCTGTGTCTGACCACGGGTAAAGAGTGCTGAAGCGTGTGCACTTGGTAATACATTCGTCTCAATACGAATCGGACGCACTTCATTCAAAGCGCGACCGTCTGCACGTACTTTTTCATCCAAAATCTGCGTACGTACCATGGAGCGTTTCACCGATTCAATCGCTTTCTTCAAATCATGTTCATTCCACTCCGGTTTTTCACCCATAATGGTTTTACGGATCGTACGCAGTGCGGTAGAACGTTCTGTTTTTGCCATTTGATTGATCCCACGCTTGAGATCATCCGTGTGATTGGCACGGACATACTCTATCATCTCACCATTCATTTCACTGATGACATATTGGATCTCAAATGGTGCCGATGCGAACGGTTGAAAAGCAGCCTCATACGCGCTGTTGGATTCGAATAATGCCTCTTGTGCCGATGCGAGAACACGGATCAGTTCATCTTCGTGCATTGCATTCGACACACGGATTGGTATTGCAGGGATGCTCATAGCAGGATCAATCATCGGATCGATCATTCCCATCTCAAGTATCTCCATCTCATCGCTTCCGAGGGTTTGCATCTCGATCATGAGCATATCTTCTTTGCTTCCCGCTAAATACAGATCAAGGGTACTTTGTTCGAGTTGGCTTCGGGTTGGATTGAAAACGATCTCTCCATCGATTTTACCGACACGTACCGCACTCACGGAATTAAAAATATCGATATCGGATACATAAAGTGCTGCAGATGCGGCATTAAGTGCCAAGACTTGTAAATCGGCTTCCTTATCAGCACTCAGAACCATAACGGTGATTTGGATCGGATTAGCAAATCCTTTCGGAAACAATGGACGGAGTGATCGGTCAACGATCCGAGAAGTCAACGTCTCAAAATCACTTGGTTTGGTTTCACGTTTGATAAAACCACCCGGAAATTTACCGGCAGCATAACTTTTCTCAATGTACTGAACTGTGAGCGGTAAAAAATCCTCATCCACAAAATCGGTTTCATCAACAACTACGGTTGCTAAAATAACCGTATCTCCACATCTCAGCCACACAGCCCCGTTGGCTTGCGCCGCAACTTGATTAAAAGCATACGCTTCGGTTTTATTTTTTAATGCTAATTCAACGTTGTAATTCATCTCTTCTCTCCAATATAGTCTCTATCGTTTCTTCATCTACGGTCTCAAATTCGTGGTAGTAGTACCCCGTATCGATATAATCATCAATCTCTTGTAAACAAAACACACCGTCTACGATCGGGTCCAGTGCTTCTACAATGCTTACAGGCATAATCGGCGCTGCAACATAAACTGCTTTTGCTTTTTGGGCAAAAGCAGTTTTAATCGCGCACATTAATTTTAGCCCCGTTTCACTCCCCTCATCAATCAGGAGGATGGTTTTTCCCTTCATGGATTTAAACTGTTCACCCTTACGGTATTGATAGATTGCGCTTAGGATTTTCTCTTCATGTTTACGATTTGCCTCACCGTAAATATAATCGACTTGTATATCAAACGCATCCACAAGAGCCTGATGAATCACAATCTCTTCAGTTTCACTCACCCGTGCAAGTTCACACTCAGGGTTTTGAGGGGCAGTGATACCGGCTGAAAAAATAAAATCCATCGGGAGCTTTAACCGTTTATTGATTTCAGAGGCAATGATTAAGCCACCCGAAGATACCGCGATCAAACTCCACGACTCATGTTTCATCCGATCAATCGGAAGAAGTTCTTTTAATTGTACGGCAGCATCAAAGCGGTCTTTAAACAAATAGCGTCGTGCTCTCATGCATCCACCTATCGTGCCATCGAAGCAGCACCCATGGTGTATTTAAGATCGTTGTCAATAAAGCGCAGTCCTAACCCAAGAAAGATGTTTTGAGACTGTGGATTAAGAAAGTTATCCCACCCACCGTAAAGTTCTAAATGTTTGAGCATTTGGTAACGTACTTGGGCTTTAAGATGTGCACGTGTTCCACGGATGTCATTCACAGCATTAAAATCAAATGCTTCGGCACTGAATTTTAATTTGTCATGATTCATAAAATAATCAAATCCCACACCGCCAGTCGATTCAATCGCCCCAAAACGGAGTAACGTATTGTCGAAACGTTTACCGTATTGGAGAGAATAATAGGTCTCCCCTTTGATATTTTTACCCGGAGGATTCGTATCGTAACGAGAATAATCATCGGTACTGACCAAATCAAACATATAATAGGTTTCAGGATTAGGGAGATACGTTACCCCTAGATAAACTTTTCCATACTGATCACGCATCATGTAATCAGTATGCATTGCCACTTGCAATTCACTGGTTGTAAAATTACTCAACATGGAATCAATTTTTCCGAAAGCCTCTTCTCCACTTTTGAAAAAAGACCCGGCATTTGCAATCGTATCTTTGAATGAACTACGGTTCTCTGTTAGAATAACACTGACATTATCTTCTATTTTGACAAATTTATCGACTGCTTCGGGGAGTTTGTGCTCCAACGAACCGCTGATATTATCAAGACGTGCGGAAAGTGAATTGATACGTGCCATGATTGCCGGAAGATCTTTATTAATCGTATCGGCACTCTCTCCAAAGCCAGCAGACATCTCTTTAAAATTGGTAATCGCCGCATGCAAATCATCTCTGTTTTCAACAATAACACCATCGAGATTCACCCCAACATTACGAAATGCCATGATCATCTCTTGAATCGCGGCTCGGTGTTCATCATCAAGTGTTGAGCGGAAATCTTTGAGCAATAATTCCAACTCTTTTGCAGCAGCATTGACCGAATCGCTGGTTTGATCGAATGAAGCATACCGCTTAGATTGTGACATTACCCCCTCAGCTTTTAGCGTAGATGGAGAATCCCCAACAACGATATTAAGCACTTTTGACCCCAGAAGAGACTCTTGCGTCACAATAACCGATGAATCATCGGGAATCTTGACCTCTTTATCAATCATAAGTGCAAGCCGAACCCGCTTTCCTTCGATAGTGATCTCCTCAACCTCTCCAACAGTGACTCCATTCATTAAAACGTGGGTATGTTTTTCTATACCAGAAGCATCTTCCACATACGCTTGGACTCGGTAGCCCTCATTTCCCCATTTCCCCAATGATGTTACTTGGGTAGAGAGAAACAACAAAGCACCTAAAGCCATTACGACAAAAAGACCAATTTTTGCTTCCAGTTTCATACGCAATCCTCTTTTAATTACTGGTGAGTTTATAGTTAAAATCCGAACCGCCGATCGGTTTTAAAATAAGGGTGATAAAAATATACGAATCGGCCACAGAACCGTTACCTGTTATATTGGTCAATATCGGACGGCGATTTTGAACGTAGCGGAGTCCAAAATCAAGACATCTGGTTGAATATAAGAACCCAACTTCATTCCGTTTCATCAATTTTTCGCTATAGTCATAAGCAACCAAACCAAAGAAACGGTAATACCGGTTGTATTGATACGAGGCATCCGCTGTCCAATAACTAGAGTATTCAGTTTTTGCGGGATCACCTTTAAGATCATCGGTATAGTAATGGCTAAGATTAGCAGTTACAACCCCATCATTATAGCGAAGTGTATTTTGTTCTTTGGTGATTCGATTGCGATCATGATTATACGACGTCTGATTATAATACGAAATAGCAGTGGTTATTTCCCATTCAAGCTCATTTTGAAGTTCCCCATAATAGCTTCCCTGATCATCATATCGAAAGTTTTGGCTCAAACGATCAACTAAAAATTGTTTTCCACCTTCTATAAAGTAGTTATTCAGTCCGAAAGAGAGCGTATCACTTGGCTCATTTAAAGTATAGTAATCACATGCAACGTCATTACTCCCCGGAACACACATTCCATTATCATGGTATTTCTCATAATACCCCTCATAAAAACGCTCTCCTGCGAGAGTATAGCTTACCGATGGGCTAATAACATGAGTAAGTGATTCATACGGTCGAACCAACGTCGATGAAAATGCTAACGTATGGTCAAGTTGGGCATAAAGACCTCTCTCATAATTGGTCGTTTCACCGGATTGTACATTTCCGTAAAATCCGATCACATTAGAAAAAGCGGTAGCGGTATAACTAAAATCAAGATATTCATCAAACAGTCCACGTTGAAATGTCAAAGGAACAGTAAAATCGCCCTGTACAGCACGTTTTCCATCAGGACGATAAAAGTGTGTTGCCATTGCATCACCGCTTAAGAGAAGGTGATTTCCTAAAAAACTCTCAAGATAACGATGGTATTGGAAGCTTGGAAGGGTTTGAATTGTTTGAGCATTACTCTCTTGATCCAAATACTGATAGTGTTTAAAGTAAGTTCCAAAATAGTTGTCTTCACTGCTGTAATATCCATTTATACGGGAAAGCACCTGATTAGCAGTCACATTTTGCGTTTCGTCACTCTGTTGAAGATTCAAATAGTCAACATCGTTCATCCATGATCCATCAACGTAAAGACCCGATTCACCCTCAAGCTCTAAATCAAACCATTCACGTAAAGGGGCACGATGTCGATAGTTGATATCGTATCCGTAGTGTTTAAGATTAGCTAAATCGTATTCCTCAGCATATTTAGTCTGCTCTTTGAAATAGCCTAAACGGATCGATCCCTCTGATGAAGCGGTATCAACAAATCGAAAATCGGTATAGAGGCCCGACCCACGAGAGGTTCGAAGTTGAGGACGAAGCTCCACATCCCACCAGTTTTGAGGTGCAAAGTAGATCGGCTGTTGATAATAAAATCCTTCTGAATTCGAGAGGCCAAAAGTTGGAATCAACAATCCGCTTCGCCGTGTTTTATCGGTCGGATAGCCGAAATAAGGGAGATAAAAGAGGGGAAAATCGTTGACAATAAGGCGAGCATTATATAAATTAACCCACATCTCCTCAGTATCATAATCGGCACTGCTAAAACGTATTTTCCAGAGTGGATCAACTGGATCACATCCAGATACTAGCCCACTGCCTAAATCAATCTCGTTTTTACATGATTTGGCTTCATCGGTACTCATCCACGTACCAGAATCTTGATCAGTCATATAGTAAGGAGCAGAATAACGGGTTTCCTTGATCAAATCAACACGTGTATAATCACTGATGATGTGGTATTGTTTTCCTTTAAAAATATTCACATTCCCTTTGGCTTCCATAATGCTTGTATTACGATCATAAACCAATTCATCTGCATTCATTATCTGATCTTGATAAAGGGCAATCGGATCACCAATCGCAGTAGCAATGGAGCCGTTTGCATCCACATTACCACCATAAAGTTCTACACGTTCTTGCCCCAATAGCAGTGAGGAGGTGATCAAACTGATCCAATAAAGGTTACGCATTAATCACCAAAGTTCGGGCTGTTTTATCATGCCAACTCCGCTGATACGGATCGAGCATTGCCCAAACAAATCCAAGATAAAAAAGAAGTTCACTCACAACACGAAAAACACTACGGTTAAAAGCACTTAAAAAACTTGGGCTTGAGAGTGTTGAGAGCTCAATCACACGAATTTTCATCACAATTTTTCCAAGACTGGCTCCGTATTGCATCGTAAAAAAGGTTTGATAGAGAATTTTAATTGCCATGTATTCCAACAAAAAGCTATTTGTCACCGCTATCATTGCTTCCATCGTCTCAGCCTTAGACATCGGTTCCCACAAAATAATGACCATAATAACAGATAAGAGTAACTCATCAATACCAAATGCCCCTGCTCTTTGCCGTACTGAAGCAAGAGATATTTGCTCCCGTTGCAAAAGGGAATCGAGGCGTTCATCCATTAGCGAAGTGCCTGATACGCGATATCACTACGGAGTTTTTTACCGGCAAAATGTACTTGTCCGCAGAGCATATAGGCACGATCACGCGCTTCTTTGATACTCTCTCCCACACCGACGCATACGAGAACACGACCACCGGTGGCGTAAAGTTTACCCTCTTCTTCCGCAACACCCGCATAGGCGATATGGGTATTGTTAGCAATCTCATCATGATGAATCTCATCAACGATAATTTCGGCAGGTTCTGAATTATCATACGGGTAATTGCGACTTGCCATAACGACACCAACAGCGTATTTATCGTAAAATTCAACATTCAAAGTATCGAGTTGCTTGGTAGCAGCTTTGTAAAAAAGTTCACTCGCCGGCGTTTTAAGCAATGGCATCAAAATTTCACATTCAGGGTCACCGAAACGTACATTAAATTCTAACGTAATCGGCTCGCCATTGACAATCATCAAACCGATAAAGAGGACTCCCTCAAACGGAGCCCCCTCTTCTTGCATCCCTTTAAGAGTCGGGCGAACGATACGATCTTTTACTTTTTCGTAAATCACATCATCCACCAATGGGGTCGGGGCATAAGCACCCATTCCCCCCGTATTTGGTCCTTCGTCATTATCGAGAAGACGTTTATGATCTTGCGCAGCTTGGAGGAGGATAAAATCTTTTCCATCACACAGTGCAAACATCGAAAGTTCATAGCCGTCTAAAAATTCTTCGACGACTACCCGTTTACCGGCATCCCCGAACGATTTTCCGCTGAGCATCTCCGAAACAGCCACTTTCGCCTCTTCGTGACTCATAGCGATGATCACACCTTTACCCGCACACAAGCCATCGGCTTTAACAACGATCGGAGCGGAAAGAGATTCGATAAATTTGAATGCATCCCCGATGTGATCGGTTTCGATATAGCGTGCGGTTGGAATAGCGTATTTGGCCAAAAAGTTTTTCATATACACTTTTGAGCCCTCTAATTGCGCTGCGGCTTTACTGGGACCGAAAATCACCAGTCCTTTGGCTTTAAACACATCGACTACACCCTCACTCAAAGGACCTTCCGGCCCTACAATGGTTAAATCGATACAGTTATCAACAGCAAATTGTGCGAGAGCTTCGTAATCTTTAATATCGACGTTAGTCCCCAGCATCGGTGTCGCACCGTTTCCGGGAGCGAAAAAAAGCTCAGTGACTTCAGGATCTTGTTGCAATACCCGTCCAATTGAAAATTCACGCCCGCCGCTTCCGATTACCATTACTCGCATAGATCACCTTGAAAAAATTTAATTATCTTATCTAAAACACGTTAACGTTTCTCAAATAAGGTAAAAGCCCAGGCGGGCGTTTCGCAGTAGCTTTGGTTCTTCAAAGCTGTAATTGCGCCATATCGAGCGTCTCTACCGGCGGCAATCTCTCATGCGTTAGCACTCAAACAAGATCACCGACACACCGAAACATCTACAGACATGACTAGTTGTATATGTAGAACCCTCATATTGCGGTTACTCGCTGCGCCCAGAGAATAGAATTATAACCTCAAAATACTTAAAAGCGGGAAGAACTTTTGGCAATTTTTTGTGCCAATTCTACGGCTGAAGCAACACTGGCTTGGGGGCTTACCAAGACTTCTTTAGCACTTAAAAACGAATCTTTTGTTGTTGTACCGATAGCGACAATACTATGGGAGGGGAGGATCTGATAAAATTTAAAAAAACACTCAATGGATGATGGGGAAGTAAACACCAAAACAGCATCATCCGCGATGGTAAAATCATTCGCTTCTTCATTACATGTTGTCTCATACACAATCGCTTCATCAATCATAAAACCCTCATTACGCGCCGTTGTTACCCATTCAGAAGCAATCACTTTCGGACGGACGTAGAGCCATTTACCATGACGTTTTTTTTGATGCAAAACATCCGGAATCGAACTTCCGTATCCATTGCCCACTTCAACACTCAGCGCTCCGGCTTCTCTTGCTGCTTGAGCTGTACCTTCAGATACGCAGATACACTGGAGAGTTGAGTAGGGAACCCTATAGGCTTTAAGAGCTAAAATTGCTTGTTTAGAAGTTAGTATAACCCCTTCATATTCCATAAAATCAATGGCAGGGTGTAAAAAAGAGATCGTGAGTATGGGGATATGAATAACTCCCTCATAAGGAGTTTTGGAGATCAGATAGATGGGGCGCATAGGCGCGACTTATTCCCACTCGATCGTTGCAGGCGGTTTAGAGCTGATGTCATACACAACTCGGTTAATCCCATCTACTTCGTTGATAATACGACGGCTAATACGTTCTAATAACGTGTGGGGAAGATGAGCAAACGTTGCCGTCATTCCATCTACCGCCTCTACGACACGGACACATACCGTATTATCATAGGTACGGTTATCCCCCATCACACCGACTGATTTTACGTTAAGAAGTACCGCAAACGCCTGCCATGTTTTGGTGTAGTAGCCACTTGCCTTGAGTTCATCGAGTAAAATAGCATCGGCTTCGCGGAGAAGGTCGAGATCCGCTTTGTTTACTTCGCCCATGATACGGATACCAAGCCCCGGTCCAGGGAATGGATGACGATTTACAAGTCCATCAGGAAGTCCCAGTTCAAGTCCGAGTTTACGTACTTCGTCTTTGAACAAATCACGTAACGGTTCGATCAACTCAAAATCCATCCAATCAGGGAGTCCACCCACGTTATGGTGAGATTTAATTGTCACAGACGGGCCATTGACCGATACCGATTCGATGACGTCAGGATACAATGTCCCCTGTGCGAGGAATTTGATTCCATCATGCTTTTTAGCTTCTGCTTCAAACACTTCAATAAAGGTGTGTCCGATGATTTTGCGTTTTGTTTCAGGATCACTTACCCCCGCGAGTTTGCTAAGAAAAGATTCAGATGCATCGGCAACGACGAGAGGCACTTTGAGGTGCACTTTGAAAATATTTTCAACTGAATCACGTTCCCCTTTTCGGAGTAAGCCGTTATCAACAAATACAGGGATCAATTGATCACCGATTGCTTCGTATAACAATGCCGCAACAACTGAAGAGTCAACCCCGCCACTGAGGGCACAGAGCACTTTCCCATCCCCTACTTGTGCACGAATTTTGACTATTTGTTCTTTGAGGAAATGTCCCATATCCCATTTTTCAGTGATACCACAGATTTTTCGGGCGAAATTCCGGAGCATCAAATACCCCTCTTCGGAGTGATTAACCTCAGGGTGATACTGCATCGCGTAGACCATTTTTTCTTCATTCGCGATGGCCGCATACGGAGAGTTCGGTGAGTAAGCGATCGGAACGAAACCTTCCGGCAACACATCCACTTTATCTGAATGACTCATCCATACGGCACGCTCATCTTCACACCCTTCAAAGAGGACGGAATGTTGTGTCATATCAATGGTGAGTTCCGCTTTGCCGTATTCATGGTGATCACTTCGGATAACCGAACCGCCAAAATCAACCGCAATACGCTGCATACCGTAACAAATTCCCAAAACAGGGATACCCAAAGTATAGACACCTTGATCTACTTCATAAGCATCTTTATTATAAACAGACGAAGGACCGCCGCTGAGGATAATCCCTTTTGGATTTTTAGCTTTAATAGCATCTATTTTAGTGTGATAAGGGAGTACTTCGCAATAAACTTTATCTTCACGTAACCGACGAGCGATCAACTGAGTGTATTGTGAACCGAAATCAAGGACGATAATATTGACATCTTTCAAAGGAGAGCCTTTAAGTGGAGATAATCGGGAGGGAATGAGTACCCTTTGCGTTATGAAAGGGTACCCTAATGTAGATTAATTTTGATTAATAGATACCAAGTATCATAAATTGGACGTACCATACGATGAGAGATACAATATATCCCACCATGACCGTCCATGCGAGTTTCATGTGTGATGCAAAGGTGTAAATACCATGCATTTTTCCCATAACACCAACACCGGCAGCACTACCGAAACTGATGAGTGATCCTC
The DNA here is from genome assembly GCF_028688295.1 of Sulfuricurvum sp. Lineage (GTDB taxonomy): Bacteria > Campylobacterota > Campylobacteria > Campylobacterales > Sulfurimonadaceae > Sulfuricurvum. Next base: position 1,278 of record NZ_JAQTYM010000039.1, on the reverse strand, counting down.
CGATACCGGCGGTCAAAGTTACTAACATCCATTGAGCGTGATCAATTGCCGGATTAGCTTTAAGCACTGCCGACATGACAGGAACATTATCGACTACCGCTGAAAGTAGCCCTACTCCAATATTGACGATAGTCGGATCAAACATCACATACAATTGTGCTGCATAAGCCAAGAATCCAGTAAAGTGAAGCGCTCCAACCGCTGCCAAGATCCCGAAGAAAAATAGCAATGTATTGTTCTCAATTTTACTCATAGCGTGAAAAATACTCACATCTTGGTTGTGTTTTTTCTTCAAAAAGTACATATAAAGTTGCAAAACTGCTAATCCAAACAACATTCCCCACATCGGAGGAAGATGAAGAAACTGCTTACCTAATACAGCAAATGCAATTGTCAACGCACCGAAAACAATGATGGTTTTCCCACCTTTTAGAATCTCAATCTTGGCTGCAGCCTCTGGATCTCCAGCTCCAAGCGGATCGATATTTGGAACATAACGACTCAAGAAATAAGCAGTAATCAACCACCCTGTAAATGCAGCAGGAAAGAGATAAAGAAAATCAGTGAACGAGCCTTTTTCTGCTGCCCAAACCATCAATGTCGTAATATCCCCAAACGGGCTCCATGCACCACCGGCATTTGCCGCAACCACAACATTTATCGCACCTGGAACTAAAAACTCTTTCGTTTTATTATCGATAGTCAACAAAACAGTTGAAAGAATCAATGCAGTCGTTAGGTTATCAGCAACCGGAGAGATAAAAAATGCGAGTAATCCGGTAATCCAAAAAAGTTCTCGATAGTTGTAACCTTTTGCAATCAGTTTAGCACGCAAAGCGCTGAAAACACCTCGTTCAATCAATGCTTCTATATAGGTCATTGCTACAAATAAGAAGAAGAAAATTTCGGCAATTTCCAAAATTAAATGATCAACTTCATGTTCGAAAGGGGTTAAATCGGCTCCAACTCCAACATAGTAAAAACCGATTAAAATAAACATAAACGTTCCGGTAAAGAGTGCCGGCTTTGCTTTATCGATATGGTATTTTTCTTCTGCAGCGATAAAATAGTATCCCACTACAAATATGGCTAGAAGCAACCATCCAAAAGGGCTTCCTACGAAATTAATCGCTGCATGTTCAGCAACTGCTGTTGTCATTCTTTGACTCCTTGTGTAATGAAATGGACACCGATTGATTCGGTTCGCTCTAATGCAGCCTCAACAATTGCTTTGGCGGTTAAAAGACGCAACTTCAATAATTTACCGATATTGTGTTG
>NZ_JAQTYM010000104.1 GCF_028688295.1 Sulfuricurvum sp. | reverse complement strand
CCGCCGCTGTTTTTGGTTTTTTCCAAGGGGCCATGCCCATCGCTGGGTATTTCATCGGAATCAGTTTTGCGGAATATGTCCAAGCGTATGATCACTGGATCGCGTTTGTTCTCCTTGTAGGACTGGGTGGGAAAATGCTCTATGAAGCGTACCAAAACGAATTTGATGACGAAGTCACCGATCTATCAACGAAAACACTTATTACATTGGCGATTGCCACCAGTATCGATGCGATGGCCATCGGGGTAACCTTTGCCTTTTTACAAACGGATATTTATACGGCTGCGGGAGTGATAGCACTGGTAACGTTTGTTTTGTGTATTGTAGCGGTATATGTAGGGAAAAAACTGGGCTCATTGTTGGAGAGTAAAGCAGAGATGCTCGGAGGGGTTATTCTAATCGGATTGGGCTTTAAAATTTTATTAGAACATACCGGAATAATTTAATTATTACCACCCATCTGTTGCATGATTATCGTGTTTTGATTTTTTATAGCGGCTGGCATTCACCCGTTTTTCGAGCTGATTTTGGGCATAAAAAAGCTCCTCTTTGATCGTTTCGATCTCCTCATCGCTAGAACGAAAATCAAGAATCTTTTGCCCTAGCGCTTCAAGGACGAGGTATTCATCTTTATACAGTTTGACCGCCTCATTTTTTTCTAAAAAGCGAAAATTCATATCTACTTTTTGGTCATACTGCTCTTTAGTTGGGTTATCACTTTTTGCTAGGTAAGAGAGTATTCCATTGATAAAACGTCCAAGTAACCGAATATACCGGAGCCGTTTTGCATTTTCTGTTTTAGATTCGCCCATAAAACCTCATATTAATCATTCGTCGATACAATTTCATTATTATACCCTCAATAGGATTTGTACAATGCGTTTATGGCTTTTATCTTTACTTATGAGCGCAACATTGTTTGCGGAATACACACGTCAACCAATCGATCAACCACTCGTCGATTCTAAAATCAAAATCATCGATATCCGCACCCCATCCGAATGGAAAACTACCGGTTTGGTAAAAGGTTCCATTCCAATCATGTTTTTTGATGAGCAGGGAAATTACAACGCCGAAGCATTTTTAGGAAAATTGAACAAAGTGGTAAAAAAAGGGGAGAAATTTGCTCTCATCTGCAACAGCGGCAATCGTACCCAAGTCGTCGGTACTTTTCTAGGAAAACAACAAGGCTACAATGTGATCGATTTAGCAGGGGGGATTCAATACGCTATTGGCAAAAAAATAACGCTTGAACCCTATAAGCCAAAACCTTAACGTAGAAATTCGAGCAAATCGATATACTCTTTTTCGATCACTCCGAGATTCTCCAACATCCGCATCTCATCGACACCGGGATTTTCGCTGAGAAAGTCCCGTCTCCATTGAATATTGTCTTGCAGTTCACTCAATCCTGTCGAAAGATACTCAATCATCGTGTCGATATCAGCACCTCGGATTGCTCCTTCCGTATCCGCTTTATAAAACAACAATGCGTAATCACCCGTTTCATGAGAAAATCGAAAATCTTCAGCAATGTTATGCACGATTGTCTTTATTCGCGCATCTTTAATGATACGTTTAGCCATAACCAGCCTCCAAAAAATAATGGTTTAATTGTAATCGTTTTTGGTATAGGAGTTGCTTAGATAATATATCCAATATCGAAAGATTAACCCAACTGTGGAATCACTCAAACTTAAAAGCAAACTTCTTTACTTATTACTCTTGGTTGGATTCGCCCTCATCGTCGTTGGGCTTATCGGATATATCAATATCCAAAATATTAAACGCAATATGGACACCCTCTACTTTGGTTCACTCGTCCCCCTCAGCGAACTCAATGCCATTACGGATACCTATCACAGTGAACTCGCCTCTCCTATCTATCGATGGAGCAATCAACTCCTTAGTGATGAGCAAGCTGCTGAAGAGATATCGTTGGGTATTGAGCGTGTTAATCACCTCTGGGGTGCCTATCTTTCCCACTATAAACGTGCCGAAGAACTCCCTTATGTTCATTATACTGAAGGAAAAATCAACCTCTTGGAAGAGTATTTCATGCAAGTCCGTGCATTGATCAGCGACCCTGACAAAAGTTATCCTATCTCATTGAGTGTTTTACATGAAAATGTTGAACTCATACATACCACGATCCAAAAACTCATTGATTATGAAAAAAAAGTAGCGCAATACGAGCATGAGATTCTCCTCGCACAATACAAAAATGCTCTCACTCAGCTGATTTTATTTTTAGGAGTGATGCTTTCTCTTGTCATGGGATTAGCCTGGAAAATTTTTGCCCGCATCGAACTCCAACAACAACAATTAATTGAGTCAACCGAAACACTGCAACATCTCAACCTCAAACTCGAACAAGCCTCCTATACCGATTCACTCACAGCTCTTTACAATAGACGCTATTTTAATGTTGTGTACGAAAGAGAATTCAAACGCGCTTTGCGTTCAGGTACACCTTTTGTCTTTATGATGCTAGATATTGATTTTTTCAAACAATACAACGATACCTATGGTCATATCCAAGGTGATACCGCCCTTCAAGCCGTTGCAAAAGTGATCAAACACACCTTACAACGTCCGGGGGATTACCCTTTTCGCTTAGGAGGAGAAGAGTTTGGGATGATTCTCACCGATACGGATTGTAATAACGCGAAATTAATGGGCGAAAAAGTACGTGTGAGCATTGATAATTTACGTATCGAGCATAAAGGATCAAAAATCTTGCCAACGCTCAGTGTCTCTATCGGAGGGATTTGTATCATCCCGACAGCACAAATCGCTGAAGATGCTCTGATCCATACTGCTGATACGAACCTCTACGCGGCAAAAGAGCGAGGGCGAAATCAGGTAGTGTTTAGTACAAACTTATAATTTATTTTGAATTTTTGAACTTAAATCCTAGTTTCTCAACCTGTTCACGCACCTTTAGGGCGATATCCCCTTGAAACTCCATCCATCCCTCTTTATATGCTCCACCGCACGCAAGTGATTTTTTGAGAGATGAGAGCGCTTTTTGGGCATCTTCTTCGCTCAGGCTAAAAGGTCCGACGAGCGTCACCACTTTCCCGCGACGTTTTTCCTTTTGAAATACTAGACGGTGAGCAGAGGGTTCAAGGATAGTGAGCGCTTTTGCAGTGTTTTCCACCTCCATACTCCATCCATCACCCCAAGAGGCTCCAAGATCAAGAGAGAGTTTGGTTCCACGGCTCATTGAACTTCTCCACAATATTCGAAACGTTTAACACCGTTTGGCATCGTTTCAATAAACATTTTATAGGGTCGAACCCACAATCCTCTCTCTCCATACAAAGGGCGGTAAACGACAAGCGCTTCTGAGTTTTCAGAGTGCTTTGCCACGCCGATCACCTCGTAGTGCTTCCCTTTGTAATGACGATAAAGTCCGGGTTTAAGCACGAATCACCCTTTGGATCAATGCACTAATCCCCTCCTGATCCATCAACTCACCTTTATTGGCCTTGGAGAGGATCGGGTTCATGCAGTATTTGTTGTTATCATACACGACGACAATCACCTCATCCCCCTCTTGGAGGAAATTGGTCTCACCAAAATGGGTATAACGGGTCGCACCGATACTGATAATCGCTTGTGCAGGATTTCCGGCTTCTTTTAAATAGCTTCCGATTGACTCCAGTGGACCGAAATCGCTTTGGGTATTGATCTGCTTTTGCATCCAGTCGATAAGTTTGCCATAAAAGAAACTGTATCCGGTGAGCTCCACATCTTCGCCATAACGCATCAACATCCCCCCACGTCGCAAAAACGAAGCGATGCGATAACTGTCCATTACTCCACCCTGCTCGAAGATATCGATAGGGATTAGAGTTGAGGATAGCCCCTTGGAGGATTCACCCCAGTTTTTTTTGTGGCTAATCTTTGCAGCTCCCTCTTTGCGGAGAGAACAGTCATTATACGCACCGAAAAATTTAGGGGTAATCTCAGTGACATTTCCCTCATCGTCGTATTCGAAATCACAAACAAGTGCTACTTCAGGCTCAGGTTGGACGTTGCACGTTTCATTCGGGAGGAGGATCATATCGGAACTGATCGGATAAAGTCCGAGTTGCCCATCACGATTGGGGATATAAAAAGGGAACATTCCCTTAGGACCGTTCGGATCTTCGGTTAGAATATCTTTAAAATCGGCACTCTCACCCGCTTGTTCGAGGTGGAGGGCAAAGTTGCCCGCGACACCGAGTCCGATATAATTTTTATAAGCTTCCACTTGCTTTTGCCTCAGCAAACTCTTCATACGAACCTTTGAAATCGATATAGGTTCCATCGAGGTGCAATTCAATAATACGATCTGCAAACGCATCGAGCAACTCACGGTCATGGCTCACACAAATAACATTCCCTTCAAAATCAAGCAATGCTTCACCGAGAGCAATAATCGCTTCGAGGTCAAGGTGATTGGTAGGCTCATCGAGTACGAGGAAATTTCCCCCCTCCAGCATCATCTTAGAGAGCATCATACGATGTTTTTCTCCCCCTGAAATCTTCTCAACACTTTTCTCTTGCTGTTCACCGTTGAAAAGCATACGCCCTAAACAGTTACGAATCTCGGAGATTTCACGCTTCGGATCAAACCCGCGAAGCCAATCGTACAGGGTACCATCGCCTTTGATTTTATCGGTCGTATCTTGTGGGAAATAACTGTATTCAATCGTCGCTCCCCATGTAACAGTTCCGCTTGTCGGCTTCATCTCTTCCATAAGAATTTTACACAAGGTTGATTTACCCGCACCATTGGGACCGATAATCGCGATTTTTTCACCCGGAGCTACGAGAATATCAAAATCACGTAAAACATTTAAATCATCATAGCTGTGAGAAACATTCGCTACACGCAACGCTTCATCCCCCATAGGACGCTTCGGTTTAAAGACGATACTTGGGTCACGTCTGCTTGAAGGTTTGATATCTTC
>NZ_JAQTYM010000103.1 GCF_028688295.1 Sulfuricurvum sp. | reverse complement strand
TTCCCATCATACACACCCGATTCATTAACATCATACATCGCGCTAATGAGAAGTTTTTCAGAGCGTTTTTTATCCCCTTTCTCTTGCTCATAGGTACTCTTAGGAATCTCTACCATCACGACACCCTCATCGTTTGGCTTGATAGTGTTTACCCAACCACTTTCCAATTCCGCAACAATAGGGATATTTTTTAACAACTCCCCTTTGTAATAAACTTTTAGAGGAATAATATCGCCGACATATAAGCAACAATTAACATGATGTTTATGAATAGGTTTTTCCATCATCAGTTGAAACGGCAGTTGCGAAAGCGGTTCACTCAAATAGCGTGAATCGGAGGTTTTCCCGCGTACTTCTTTCGTCCATGAACACGAAAGGTTCCCCTCTTTGTTATACATGCGATGAGATGAGAGTTGAACATTGAGAACACCATCCACAACCTCTTGATGTTTTAAAAAGAGGTGATAATTACCTTTGTATTGAGGAGTGAAGCTAATTTTTGAGCCTGAAAGATTGTGCTCTTCAATCTTGCCGTCCATGTCGCGGATATACAACACCGAACCACTCAAACTTTTGAGTTTTTCATTTTCCTGAAGAGTGCCCGATTTGACAGACAACTCTTTTTGAGGGGTTGATCCCAGCTTCGCTTCACAGCATTTTTTCTTTTTGGCTTCGTCGAGCCAGAGTGTTTCAGCAGAAAGCACTGAAACACATACAATTAACAGTAAATAAATACTCTTTTTTAACATATTATGATCCATCAAAAGGTCATAATCAGTTCAGCGGTAACGTTTCTACCCGGCAATAATGAATATTGATAGACTGTTTCATCCGTCAGATTGTTCACGGAAAGGGAAATTTTAAGCCCTTTGTTAATTGCATAATCAGCTTTCACGTTCGTCATCCAATAGGCATCATAACTTCCGAATACCCCTCCGACATCCGCAGCGTTTGACTCTGTCGAGAATACTTCATCAGAATATTTTGTTTCTACCAATCCCGACCAATCTCCATATTTCGCCGAAAGTGCCCCACTCCACATTCGTGTCGGAGTTTGTGCTAGTTTATTCCCTACCGTAGTAGGGTCAGCTTCATTTTTTAGCACTTCAGAATCGATATAAGAGTATGATAAATCAAGATTTAGCCATGATGTTAAATTCGCATTGGCAGTAAGTTCAATACCTCGAACACGCGCTTCACCTGCATTCGCTTTTTCAATGTGAGTCGCATCAATAGTTTTTCCATAGATCATATCTTTCAGCGTGGTTTGGTAGAGTGAAACGCCCGTTTTAAGATCCGTAGTAGCTCTCCATTCACCCCCTATTTCATACGTCGTTGCAACTTCAGGTTTCAGATTCGGATTGCTTTGATAATATTTACTGCAACAGTAGAGTGTCCCGTATAATTCATAATTATCCGGTGCGCGAAATGATTTTCCGGCAGACGCACGCAGCGTAATATCCTCTATCGGCAAATAGACCACCGATAATTTTGGACTAAAGGCACTGTCTGTTCGCTCTTCAAATGTGTTGTTGTAAGCACCCGTTCCGATTTTAAAGTTATTTCCTTCGGTTTTCCAGCGGTCATAACGTCCGCCAACATAAACGGTAAATGTATCGCTTAATGCGATCTCATCTTGGAGAAATATTGAACTTGTTGCTGATTCGCCGTAGGCTCCTTCCGTAGCAGACCCTGTTACTGAATCTTCATCTCTCCAATTTGTGAGATTATAAACTTTGCGATCTAACTCGGTATTTCGTTGATTCAATCCGACAGTGATGTAATTCATATCACTCAATTCAAATGCGGTTTGGATTAAAACATCCAACGCTTCACTCGGATTTTCCTTCTTCGTTCCCAAACCGGAATAAAACGTAGCACCCGTCCCTTTTTCGGTGTATTGATTACTGATTCTAGCTTTTGCTATCTCAAATTTCGTCTTATATTTACCATTGATTTCACCGTCGTATCCTACAAAAAAACGTGTACTTCCCTGTTCCAAAGGAGAGGTATTGGCAAAATCGGTCTCTGCCAGACTAATCTTATTGCTACCGTCAATACTCATACTGGTATTATTGGTGATATTATTACCACTGGCATCATATAGATAAGAGTGAAAGTCGCCTTGATCGGTTTTATAAACGTTGTAATTGATTCCTCCGTAGAGTTTCGATTTAGAATCTAAATCGTAAGTCAGTTTTAATGTGGCATTGTTTTGTGTCCATGCCATTTCACCTTTATCCCCAAGAGTATAGGCAGAAGCTCCGGCTGGAGTTGTTGTCGGTATACCACCCGTAACAGGTGTTGTTCCAGCAGTTGTACCAGGAGTTTTTACAACGAACTCATTCACATATCCGTCACGATCTTCTCGGCTGAGTCCAAGTGTTACACCTATTCCATTTTCATAATGATTGCGGTGATACAGTGCGAAATCGTTCCCTGCCGCATCTCCAAAACCTCTTTTATATCGTACGGTTGTTTCAGGTTTATTCGATTTTTTTGTAATGATATTGATAACCCCCCCGATAGCATTACTCCCATATAACGAAGAAAATGCGCCCGGAACGACTTCGATACGTTCCACATCATCCGTCAATATAGTTCTAAAATCGACTTTACTTGAAAATCCATCGACCAATGGAACCCCATCAACTAACACTGCTGTTCGTGATGAATTCATACCTCGTAGTGTAAAACTTCCTGCCACAGTCCCTTGACTCATTTGACCGTTCATCGGAGTCCCCATACTAAGACCCGGAACCATCTGTAACGCGTCACTCACACGAGATACGTTTCTCTGTTTTAATTCTTCATTTGAAATAACCGTAACCGATGCAGGAGAATCGGATAATGCTTGCTCAGTTTTTGTTGCCGTAACTGATACATTTCCCAAATCGACTATTTCAGCCGTCGCAATTGATCCATACAATGCTATTACTGCTGTAATAGATAATTTAATACACTTCATTCAATTTCCTTAAAGATTTATCAAGCGTAATTGTTTCAAAGAAGTGTTACATTAGTGTTAAATAAAAAAATAAAATTAACACTAATGTAACACTTTTAATTCATAATTCAATTTGAACTTAGTTTTTTAACTAAAAAGACACCTTAAGGAAATAGGCATTGGAAATAACACTTCTCCTCTCCCTTTTCATCGTCGCTCTCTCCTATGGAGCAACCGCGTGCATGCTCACCTGTATGCCGCTGTTATCGCCGATCCTTTTAGCCAATAGCACAACACGTCAACAAAGTTTAAACGTTTTACTCCCTATCAGTTTAGGACGGATAAGCGGCTATATTTTCCTATCCCTCGTCGCCTATGCAGGTGCCAGTATGGTTAAAACGATTATCAGTGATACGGCTCTCATGGGATACTTGCTCGGGAGTGTTACCCTCATTCTCGCGGGGCGGCTATGGTTTTCACTCAAAGCCTCCTCTTCGTGCTGCACCACCTCACACCAAGAGCCCCAAGGGAAAATTCCTCTCTTTATCACCGGAGCCCTTTTATCTATGTCTCTTTGCGCCCCCGTCATCACCATGATGACTCTCAGTGCCACATCCCATTCGCTTTTATGGGCAATAGCGTATGGATTTACATTCGGTCTTGGAGCAACACTTTTGTGGTTTCTCTTTTTCTCGGTCGTTTTGACTCAGATTCTTAAAGAGAGTTTGGCTCACCTCTCCCGTTATCGAAATTTTCTCCAACACGCCGCACCGATTCTCCTCGCAGGGGTCGGTATCGCCATATTTACAGGATGGATACACCTATGATGACAACTGCACGCAAATCATTTCTCGTTTCACTTGCTTTTCATGCCCTAATGGGGTCATTGGCTTTTTTTGCTCTCGTCCAAATGCGTACCCCGCCCCCAATGATGAAAATTGAAACCAAACACATGATGCTGGTCTCTTTGTCTCCGTCTACATCTATGCCAAAACAACCGCAAATCTCCGAACCGATACCGGTAGTTACCCCCCAGCAACCAGCCCTAAAACCAATAAAATCTCAGCCGATTATCCCAACAGTTACGAAGAGTGTACAAACACAACCAACACCTACCACAACACCTGCTATAGCACCGCAACCAGTTGTATCAACACCACAGCCAGTCCAACATACGCTCCAAGCTATTCCAGCTCCCGCCGCTATAGCATCTAAACCAAAAATAGATACGGCTTCTGAAAAACGGGCTTTTTTTAGCTCTCTAAGAAACACGATCCAACGCAATCTACGCTACCCGAGCGCCGCACGACGCAGAGGGATGGAGGGCGAAATTGGCGTCCATTTTACCCTCTCATCCAATGGAGAAATCAACGGTGTATCGGTTCAGCGAGGAGAGGGGATATTCCATAATGCCGCAATTGCAGCGGTAAACGCGGCATCTGGAATCGATATCCCGAAAAATCTAACCGACAGCCTTCCCATGGAGATAGACTTGACGTTAGAATTCAAATTAAACAGTTAAATTACAAGCAAATCTTAGTTGACTTTATGCTACGATATTAACTATTTGAATAGATCTAGTCATTTGAGGATTTTGCGTGTACCTAAGATTTTTATCCCTTTATTTCGTCGCCTTAACCTCATCGATCTATGCTGATAGCTATGAGTTTGGTCATGGGTACACACTCCATGATTCATTAACTGCCGGCGGCTATATCTCTTCTGAATTTGAATCCAATGAACAATCTGATGGCTTTACCATCGATGATGTTGCGGTTATGGCATATGGCAACATTGGATCCAATTTTTCCTATTTGGCAGAGTTGGAAGCAGTAGGTTTCTATCATAAAAATTTGACCGATGGCAGCGAGGATGGAAGTCAAAAATTTCATATTGAGCGATTATATGGGGACGTTTGGTTGTCCGATGCCTTTAATTTTCGTTTCGGGAAACAAATAACCCCTATAGGGTACTGGAATCTTGAACCGATCAATGTTCTGCGAGACACCACCTCTAATCCTCT
>NZ_JAQTYM010000038.1 GCF_028688295.1 Sulfuricurvum sp. | reverse complement strand
CAATGATCTCAAACTCAAATCTAAGTCGCTTTCTCAAGCTTCCCAGTGTTTGTGGACGGGAATTATAGGGGATTTAATCAAGAATGTCAAGAGGTAATCAGAAGAAATTTTAGGGAATTTGAAAAAAGATTTCTAAACGTATCAAAGTGTTCATTATATATAGGGTTTCGAAGGGATTATTCCCGAGAAACATCTACCATTACCCCTAAATGACTCGAACCGCTTCCGCTCACTACTCCTTGCATCGGAGAGATATCACCATAATCACGACCGTATCCTAATACAATATGCTGTTCATGTGGAACCATGTTGTTGGTCGGATCAAAATCAAACCATCCAAATCCTGGGAAAAAGACAGAGAACCAGGCATGAGAGGCATCGGAACCAAATAATTTTTCTGATCCCTCCGGCGGTGTCGTCTCAATGTAACCGCTCATATAACGGACACATAACCCTATTCCTCGTAATGCCGTTAGCGCAAAATGGGCAAAATCCTGACATACCCCTTTTCTCTCAGCAAATACTCGCTCAACGGGAGTACTAAGATCGCTAAACCCGCTTACAAACGCAAAATCGTTAAATATTCGCTCCATAAACTCCAATATTCCACTGTATAGAGAACGTTCCGGCTTAATAGATTGCAGTGCGTAATGGATCATCTCTGCTGAAGCGATCGGCAATAGCGGGCTTTTTAACAAAAATTGTTTAGCTGCAATTATTTCAGGCGTCAAAAACATCATCCGCTCCTGTGCTTGAGCATACGTAAGTACTAACGCTCTCTGACGACTCTCTATCCCTCTCTCTAAAGCGTTATAATCGATCTCAACCCGTGATTGTGCGGCTACGTTCAAAACAGTGTGGGGTTCTCGTATCAACAGATGATGTAAATGATTTCCGAAAAAATCCTTATAAGCTTCTCTCTCTGCCGCGAGTGGTTCAATCGTAAGATCAAAATTAAGTACTTTTTGTATTTCGGTATCTCTGGGCTGAAGACGAATGAGGTTATGACTAAACCCTACTTCGTGCTGGTAAATAAATCGGGTGCTGTGGTAAATGGTATAAATCATTGGCTACTCATCATAATGGGAAAAATAGGTTTTAGATAACTCAGAAGAGGCCAACAATAGCCGACCTGAGAGGAGGGAGAGGAGGGTATCGAGTTCACTCCGTAGAAATTCATCCCCCTCCAAAGAGCAGAGAGTGTCGATTTTACTAAGACGTATCATTGAAAATGCTTCAAAGATTGGTTCCTCATAGCGACTAAGATAGATAGCATTTTTAAATTTTGGTAATTTAGGAAGAAGTTTCATCAATCCATCGATCTCACTTATCAAAGATTTAGGGAAATTAATATCAAGCAATAAAAACTCAATCACATTTCGCATCTCATACGAAGATCTGTATCGCGCGCGATAGGCGTTTAGACTCTCACAGGTACTTAGAAGCGATTCTAAGATTTCATACTCACTGACAACGTCATGAACAGGGATTAATAATGATCTGGCCTTTGATATAAGGAGTTGAGATCGTTCAATGTAAGCACCGATCTCATATAAGACCGATCCTTGATCCGCAAAAAGAGACTCTTGGATCAACTCTTTGTAGGCCATCAGCTGCATTAGCAACTGATCAAGGTTATGGATAATAAATCTCGGGTAAGGTTTTTCTTCGGAGCAAAACTGATTCCATTCACGCTCAAGTCGCTCATAAATACGGGATGCTTCTAGTGGTAAAATACTTTTGGCGTAGGTGTTTGCACCGGAGAGCATCGTAATGATTTGCGCCAAACTTCCCACACGTGCTGAATTAAAGCTAACCGATGCAATCTCATCAAACGCGGATAGAGCATTCTCATCATCTAAAAATCCCGGATAAGTCATGGTGACATGGGTGAGTGCTTTAGTCAGCATCTCTTGTGTCTGTCGTGTAGAAATATGATCGTAGTGTGAAGCATTGGTCATGTATTTCAACGTGGTGCGGATCATACGCGCCGTGAGAATGGAGCGCATCAGATATCGTCCCAGCCAAAAAAGATTCTCAGCACGCAAACTCGGGATATTTTCCAGAGAATTTTCAACGACCGTTTTGGAGTTAAACGTAGGTGCTAAAGGGACGCATCGAGATTCTCCAAGAACCCATAAATCTTTACTGCTTCCCCCGAATTGGTTCGATACCATCAACGAATCGTTGTTCATACCGACACGGACTAGCGCCCCCGGCATAAGCGTGTAAGTATCATCTTGTGCGATCGTATAGGCTCTGATAACGGCTTTTCGTGGTTCTATACGTTCATTTACGAATGTTGGACAACTTGCGAATTCTACTTCTTCTTGACCGACATAGCGGTGAGGTTGATCCAAGATCTCTTGTCGAAGCGCTTTAAGCTGTTTTTTGTTGAGCTGTTTTCCAATATAGGTATGTTTTTCTCCGATACGATCAATCGTTTTAATAATGAGCCGTTCTAAATTGTCCAAAACAAATTCTTGCTCTTTTGCTTGACCGCACCACCACGTAGCGATTTGGGGTAAGATAAGTTCTTCGTCTAAAAAGTAGCGAGCTAAATGGGACATAAACGGATTCAATCCGAGATTCTCTAACACACCGCTCCCTAGAGGATTTATCATCCCTACCCCGCCGGCTCTAATCGATTGGACTAAACCCGCAACCCCTAGCTGTGAATCCGAACGAAGTTCCAAAGGATCACAATAATTTTCATCCACACGACGTAAAATAGTATCAACACGGCGAAGTCCTTTGAGACTTTTGAGCCACACCGCTCCGTTCTTAGCCAATAAATCTTGTCCCTGAACGAGGGTAAGCCCTAAAAAGGAGCTGAGATATGCGTGTTCAAAATAGGTTTCATTATGAGGTCCTGGAGAGAGGAGAACATTGAGAGGATCAAAATTTCGGTTATTATTCTGGAATAGAGCTTTAAATGTTTCGAAAAAATCGTACAATCTCTGAACGGAGATTCCCTCAAAAAGATCTTGCATCGTTGCATTCATGGTGAGACGATTTTCAATCGCATACCCTAAACCTGAAGGGGCCTGAGTTCGATCATTCACAACCCAAATTTTTCCATCAGGTCCACGTGCCATGTCGACAGCGTAAATGGATAAGGGGACTTTCATCCCGTGCATTTCACGCATAAAACCACCGTGAGCATAGATCACTTCCATCGGAATAATGCCGTCTTTGATCGTTTTTTGTTCACCGTAAATGTCTTGCAAAAGGAGGTTGAAAAGTTTACACCGCTGTTTGAGCCCTTTTTCTACAACTTTCCATTGTTCTTCTTCAATAATGAGCGGGATAGGATCGAGTTTCCAAGGGCGGTTTAACCCCTCTGGATCGTTGTAAACATTGTAAGTAACGCCGTTGTCTTCGAGCCGCCAATCGATCTCTTTTTGTTTGGAAATAAGATTCTCAAGAGTGATTTTCTCAAGATTCTCTTTTAACGCTTTCCAATGGGGACGGACATTTTTATCCGGATCAAACATCTCATCGTAGGATGAGTTTTGGAAATAGCGTTCAAACATCGAATTCAATACATTACCTTTTCTTCACGAACATATTCCTAATTTTACCTTATTGTCCATTAGGGCTCCATTTACGACGTAAATCGAGGGTATGTGGATATTCTAGTGACCCAGGGAGTTCTTGATAGGTAAAGTTTTTTTGTTTCGGATGAGCTAATACTTTACGTGATCTACCCTCTTCTCCCATCAATTCTTGTTCTCGAATGAGTGGTTCGTGTAGCTCATCCATCTCCCCTTGGGTATGTCCAAATCCCCAATAACGGCTGATACGACGCGATTGCGCTTCGAGAGTATTGATCGGGATGGTATCGTATGCACGACCTCCCGGATGGGCGATGAAATAGGTGAATCCTCCCATTGAGCGTCGGTTCCATGTATCGACGATATCAAACACGAGCGGCGTATCAACTCCGATGGTCGGATGGAGTGCCGACCACGGCTGCCATGCACGATAACGCACCCCTGAGACATATTCTCCCTCTACCCCCGTACTCACAAGCGGTACACGAACCCCATTACAGGTGAGAACGTAGCGCTCACTCACAAAATCACGCACCCGTACCTGCACCCGCTCCAGCGAGGAGTCAACATAACGGGCAGTCCCTTGTGAACTCGACTCTTCACCCAACACGTTCCACGGCTCAATCCCGCCGCGCAGTTCGCAGTGTATCCCCTCGATGGTACTCATTCCGTACAATGGGAAACGGAACTCGAAAAATGGATTAAACCAGTCGGTCTCAAACCCGTACCCCTCAGAACGTAAAAACTCAACAATATCACGGATATCCTCACGGACATAATGTTCGATCAAAAATTTATCGTGGAGCTGTGTCCCCCAACGTACCAGTTTATGTTTGTACGGTTTTTTCCAAAAGAGGGCTACGAGGGTACGAACTAGCAACATCTGCATCAGCGACATCTGTGCGTGCGGCGGCATCTCGAATCCGCGCAGTTCTAAAATCCCCAACCGTCCCGTCGAGGAATCCGGTGAATAAAGCTTGTCGATACAAAACTCACTGCGATGGGTATTCCCCGTCAAATCGGTGAGCATGTGACGAAAGAGACGGTCTGTAAGCCAAAACGGCACCTCTTCATTCTCAGGGATTTGGTTAAACGCTATTTCCAGTTCGTAGAGATTTTCCAACCGTCCCTCATCCACACGCGGTGCCTGAGAGGTAGGTCCGATAAACTGCCCTGAGAAAAGGTACGACAAACTCGGATGGTGCTGCCAAAACGTAATGAGTGAACGTAAAAGATCAGGATTGCGTAGGAGCGGGCTGTCACTCGGGGTGAGGCCCCCAATGGTGACGTGATTTCCCCCACCTGTCCCCATTTGCTTACCGTCTTGCATAAATTTCAGTGTCCCCAGACGTGATTGATGCGCTTCTTCATAGAGAGTATCGATCACGCTAGTGAGTTCCTGCCAGCTCGATGTCGGATGAATGTTGACCTCGATAACCCCAGGATCGGGAGTGACCCGCATTCGCTCTATCCGTAGATCGTGCGGAGGCTCGTACCCCTCGATCATCACCGCCATTTGTAAAGCTTCCGCTGTCTCTTCGATCGACGCTACAAGATCCAAAAAGGCTTCGGTATTGGTAATAGGGGGGAGAAAAATAAAAAGTTTTTGTTCACGTATTTCCAAACTAATCGCCGTACGGACAAAGGTTTCATAATCGGCCGTTTTTTTGGTGGTTGTTTTCACCTTCGCCGCACGCTCTTTTACTGCACTGTGATATTCACCTAAAGAGGGAAAAGCACCGAAAAGATCGGGTTCAAAACTCTGCTCCAGCTCGACGTGCGGTTTATGGGTCAATGAGTCCAGAGGTAAACGCAGACCTACCGGAGAAGTACCCGGTGCGAGAAAGAGCTGAGGACGTCGAAATTCCCATCGGCAGGTAATCCAGCGAGTTGTCCCCCAGTTTAGAGGGAGGACAAATCCGGCCGGTTTATCGATCCCGCTGGAGAGACTCTCCGCCAATGCACGACGCTCCAATGAGTCTTTCAACGTTACTTTCATCGGATCGACATCTACCGGTAAAAGCGACTCTTGCAACAGTGCCACAAGAGGATCATTGTAGGCATCATGGATATTTTTATCGCTAATCCCGAGATTGAGACACAAGGTTGCTAAAAATTTCCGCGCATCTTCAGGGGTGTAATCGAACGTTTGATCCAAACTCGCTAACAAATCGGGGTTATTCCATATAGGCTGTCCATCTTTGCGCCAGATAATCGTCGACATCCAACGTGGTAACGGTTCACCCGGATACCATTTGCCTTGCGCGTGATGGAGTAATCCCCCTTTGCCGAATGTTTTTAACAATCGTCTAGAGAGGACATTGGCCAACTCTCGTTTATGAGGGCCGTCTGCTTCGGTATTCCACTCGGGTGATTCCATATCATCGATGGAGACGAAGGTCGGCTCTCCCCCCATCGTAAGACGAACATCATTAGCCATCAGTTCACGATCTACCTCATATCCAAGTGCATCGATCGCTTCCCACTGCTCTGCGCGGTAAGGTTTGGTCACACGTGGTGATTCAAAAACCCTCGTTACCGTGTTGGAATATTCAAATTCTACTTCACACTTGTCCATCGCCCCCTCTACCGGAGCGGCACTCTCAGGGTTTGGAGTACACGCCAGTGGAATATGTCCCTCTCCTGCGAACAATCCACTCGTCGAATCCAGACCGATCCATCCCGCACCCGGAATATAGACCTCCGTCCATGCATGCAAATCGGTAAAATCTTCCACCGGACCGCTCGGACCATCGAGAGATTTGACATCGGCAGAGAGCTGAACGAGATAGCCCGATACAAATCGTGCTGCAAGACCTAAATGGCGAAGCACCTGTACAAATAGCCATGCGAAATCGCGGCATGAACCTGTTTTACCTTTGAGAGTTACAGCACACGTTTGAACTCCCGGTTCCATTCTGAGGGTATAGTTTAGGTGCTGATGAACCTTCATGTTTAACTCTACTAAAAAATCATTAATAGAACGTGGGGTCAAATCGATAGAGTTGACAAATTCGGTAAGACGTTTTCCTCGCTCAGTAACTTTCAGATAGGGAGCCAACTCTTTTTTGAGCTCTTTTTTATATTTAAATGGAAAATTGGTCGCATACTCTTCGACAAAAAAGTCAAAAGGGTTAATACTCACTAATTCTGCCAATACCTCAACATCGATTGAAAGCTCTGTCGTTTTCTCAGGGAAAACAATCCGTGCAAGATAGTTTCCGAACGGGTCTTGCTGCCAGTTGATGAAATGATCATCCGGCTTGATGTTAAGCGAATAGGCTTCGATCGGAGTACGGCTATGGGGAGCGGGACGGAGACGGATTACATGGGGAGAGAGATTGATCGGTTTATCAAAAGTGTAATGGGTTTTGTGAGAGAGGACTACTTTGAGCGACATCGGATTCCTTTGCGCGTTAATGAGTTTAAATTATGGGTAAGGATAACACAACTTGCTCCAAATTATCGAACATTCAGTGCTTATAAAACGACCACTTATTTTTAAAACGTAAATTCACATAATTTGTATTATAATTTACACTCATTGCACAAGGGTGAAGATATGGAAAACATTGCATTTTTAGGAACCGGCGGTACCCGAACCCCATCACAGGGGACAACATGCCTGCGTGTCAGCGATCACTGTGTCATCGATGCCGGTAACCTCATCAACACCTTCGGGGATGAGGTTTTTACGATTGAGCATATTTTCCTCACCCATTCACACCTCGATCACATCATCGATATCCCTTTTCTCGCCGATCTCTTCGTCACCCAAAAAAGCATCTCCCTCAAAATCTATGGATTAAAAGCAACGCTCGATGATCTTCGCCGATTTATCTTTAACCATCGTGTTTGGCCCAATTTTGAAGAGATCACCCTTATCGGGCATACCGATAAAACGATCGAACTTATCGAACTGGATCTCGAAGTTCCCTACACTATCGACGATATCACCCTCACCCCTTTTAAAACCAATCATACCGAGGGAAGTTGTGGCTACATTATCGAACAAAACTCTTCCGCCCTTTTGTTTACTGCCGATACCTATAAATGTGATCGTATTTGGGAGTTACTGGATGAGCGTCCCAACATCCATACCCTCATCACCGAGGTCTCCTTTCCCTCCAGCTTTGCCAAACTGGCCTATGATAGTAAACACCTCACCCCATCACTCCTCGCCGAAGAGTTACAAAAATGTAAAAGAGATGATTTTACCCTCTGCGTAATGCATCTAAAAGCACTCTTTATGGGGACGATCATTGAAGAGCTAAATGCACTTCATCTCCTCCGTAACGGCGGAAAAGTTCTCATTGACGGTGATCGGATCAATTACACACGACCCTAATACGCTATAATGCCATTATTAATTAAGTAAGGTGTTATTATGAGTATTGAAGAACGTAGTGGAAATATTTGCGAATTATGCGGGGCAACCGAGGGACTAAGCGCTTTCGAAGTAGCACCAAGTGACGGATCTACAGATCAATCGATCCATATCTGTGAAACCTGCAAAAGCCAAATCGAAAATCCTCAAAATCTCGATGCCGATCACTGGCGTTGTTTGAGCGACAGTATGTGGAGCCAAGTACCTGCGGTACAAGTGATGGCCTACCGTCTCCTATCAGCACTCGGCGATCAAGATCAACTCGACATGATATATCTTGAAGACAATGTAAAAGCATGGGCGCAAGCGGGGATGTTGAGTACGGCGAGCAATGATGATGGCGGAGCGGTTGTTCAACGCGACAGCAACGGAACCATCCTCGCCGAAGGGGATACCGTAACATTGATCAAAGACCTCGAAGTTAAAGGGGGAGGATTCACCGCTAAACGGGGAACTATCGTAAAAAATATCCGTCTTACCGATGATGCACGTTACATCGAGGGAAAAATCAACGGTTCAACGATCGTCCTCGTTGCCGCGTTTATGAAAAAGGCTTAAACACGACATTAACTTGAACGCCAAAGGAATTCATCCCTTTGGCTACGCTAGCCGCTATGGCACTGAAGCTTGCCTCATTACGAGGCAGAAAAATAATCTATCTTAAATTATTTCTCCAACTGTACTGCCAACTCCGAATACGTCCGCGCTTTCGCGATATTAAATCGATGCGATTCTCCGCTCTTTTCTAACGTAACGATCTTTTGATTGAGCTGTGTCATACGGGCATTGATCGAGTTGCGATTCTGAACGACGGTACTTTTATCATCTCCGCTAGGTTGTGAAAGCCCCACAAAATTCTTCGCCTGATTCATATAATTTCCCGTTGTGTCGAGAGCATCGGCGATACTTTGCGTCGTTGCCGCCATCATCTCCGTCGAAGCGGATATCTCTTTGAGGGAATTTTCGAGATTTTTCGCATCATTAAGCAGTTTGCTATCAGCATATACCGCAAGTTTTGATATCTCTGCGGCACTGGCATTGGAACGGTTCAATTTATCAAAACTGGAGAGAAAATACTCCGAACTGCTTTTGTATTTGTTCAGCGCACTTGCCGCTCCTCCGAGGTTGAGTAGCGTTTTAGAAATCAGCTTTGCCGTATTGGAGACCTCTCCTGCATAGGGGATCGGTAAAAATCGTACCACATTACTGATGTAAACACTTGATTTTATCATCTGCGCGTAACTATCAACCGTCCCTTTCATAGCACTAATAAATCCCTCGAACGATTCGATATTCTTTTTATCTTCACGGAGCAATTTTGCCACTTTTTCGAGATGATCGTACCCGTAGGCATTGAGCTGTGATGCACTCATACATGCTTTTTGCACGGTTGGTTCAGGTTGTGGAACACACCCGCTAAACAGTACCAATACCCCCGCCAAAATTATCGATTGTTTCATTATTTTCATATCATCCCCATCTCTTTTAGTGCTCGGCGAATCGCTCCGGCGATCGACTCTCCTGTTTTCCCCACATAGGCATCAATTTTCTCTTTTTCGCTTTTGGTGAGGGTGAGAAAAACTTTCTCACTTTGTTTCACCTCATCGTTTTTCTTCGGGCGTCCCCCCGGATGTTTCGCTATTTGGATCGCTTTATGGGTTGAGAGCTCTCTCTGCGTTACCCGTGCGGCGAATTTGTTCTCTTTTACCTCTTCCATTAACACCCTCCCCTTTTATAGATTTTCGTATTCTCGAATTTTCTCATGCAGAGCACGGATCAGATTTGAGCTCTTTTTATACGCATAGGCTTTTATACCCCCCTGCTGTGAGAGATCGATGATCGAGCGGTTTTCATTGATCGCTGTTTGCAGAGCCACACTCATCGGAAGCGCAAACATCTCTATCTCAAATCCTAATGTCTCTTCAAAAACAAATTTCGCATCGTTGATATCGTTCTCTTTTTGGCTCATGTTTGGCACCATCAAGATTGGTTTATTCGCCGATGATACACGCATCAGCGTATCGACTGTCCCCTGTATCGTCTCCAGTGTTGGGATAAAAGGGATAATAATCAGATCCGAATACTCCATCGCCTGATCGAGTTTGACATCATCAAACCCTCCAAAATCAAAAATGGTTTCATTCATCGGCTGTGTTAAATGTTTTTGCTGAATATCGATCCTCACCACCCGCTCTGGTAACCTATCCGAGAGCGAACCATAGGGATCGATCTCACACCCGTGAAATCCGAATCCTGAGATCAGCTGATGGGCTATCATCGATTTACCCACTCCCCCTTTAAAATTGACAATCGTAATATTCATCTATTTCCTTATACTTAAAAACTGTTAATTACAGTATTTTACCTGCATTAAATAGATAAAGTCAAGTTTTATACAGTAATAAACTTATAGTTAAACAGGAGGTAGTTTGATAAAATTAAAAGCGGCTAAAAGAGTGCGAAGTTCTCTGACATGTCACCAGAGGACACCACATTTTAAACGAGATTCTTCGAGTGTTTTGTAAAAGTTCCCATTGATTTGTTTATTCATAATCACATACCCTTTGAAACGTTGATAAAGATCACGATCGATTTCATACTCTTGTGCATCATTCCAAAAATGCTCAAGTGAATTTTGATACGTCAACCCCTCAAAATCATAGATAGCCGTCCCACATGCTTTTAATGGAGTATTATGATGTAACGCGGAAAGTCCTACCGTCGAGTTAATCATGACAACGCCAAGAGCATTGTCTAATAAGGAAGGAAGATGTTGGTCATGAATATAGTGTACACGGTGTGTAACATTATGATGATCTGCCACCCTTTTTATAAAGTGTGCATAATCATGATATCCTCGATCCAATGGATGATGTTTAATAATTAACAAGGTATCTTTAGGCGAATACGATGCGAACGAACTGATCGATTTCTCAATGAAATGTTCAACCGAACTAAAATGAGAATGTTCACGTACTTGAGCGTCTGTCGATATTTGTAATGGTAAAAGATAATATTTTTTGGAATGGTTAGTAATCAAATCATTTTGCATTCCGGATTCACATAATCGATACCACTGCTTTCGCCATATTGAACGAATCCAGTAGACCGTTTCCCATAGGCTAAGAGAGCGGTGATGCTGATAATGACGAAAGAACGGTGCTAACAAGGCACTAAAAAAATAGTACACAATAGCGTATCCTGCCGCCCACCAAAAAGTATTGCCGACACTCGTCGTTTCATCCACAGAAAATTGATCTTCATCCAGTGTTTTATAGAAATTTGGATTACGCGAAAGTTGAGAGTTTCCATTCACGCCGAACTCTTCAAACGTGATAAAATCTGGGCGTACATACCCCTCTTCAAAAATACCGATATCCAAATTTCGTTGACTCGCTATCGCATGAGCAACACGATGATATTCACGGCAATCTCCGAAAAGTATGACCGTATCAATCGCATATTGTTCGATAAAATCACTAAAGAAACCGCTCCACTCTTCTAATTTTCCCGTAAAATTAATCGCATTTCCGGAGGAAAAGAACCAATCGCCTCCGTTAAAGTTTATTTTTTGAACGTTCGCACCGATCTCTTCCAAATCTTCTGCAAGGTTTTTAAAAAATGGTCCAACAGGACCTTGGAGTAATACAATTTTTTTATCTCGGAAAGAGCTTAATCCTCTGTGAACCATCTTCTAATCTCTTTTCTTACCGATTGTCTGTTCATGAAGCCCTTTATGAAGCATCAAATCTATCAAGGGTTGTTCACGTTTATTGGCACGCATGCAATGATCTTTTTGGAAAAAATCAGTAATCTTAATGACCCACTTTGCCCATATTTTTTTCTCCCGTTCACGCCATGCATGCGATGATACCGATTCCCATGCATAGCCATTAAAGACACTCGCATTAACAAAATGATCGAGTGCCCTTACTCCGGCACGTCCACGTGCTGGCTTACCGATAAATCCTGTATAACAGATGATCAAATAACCTAAAATTGCCAACGGAACAACCGCACACATAAGAAGGAATCCCGCAAATCGCTCTTTCATACAGCAACTCGTCGTTTTAAAATCACCCTCATCCCATTTGCAGAACGTACCGTTAAGCGACCTACGACATCAGGGACAAAATCTTCTTCTAATTCGATCGTAAAATCCCGCACAATCGTTGAGAGAATCAACACCGCCTCTTGCATTGCAAACGATGCTCCGATACAGATACGCGCCCCCATGCCAAATGGAAGATAGGTATCTTTTTGTATCGATTGAGGATCATTAAAACGATCAGGGTTAAACCCATTTGGGTTGTCCCAAAATTCACTGTGTCGATGTATAAGCCACGGTGAGACGACAACTGATGAGCCTTTAGCAATCGTCTTATCCCGCATAACCGTATCTTTTGAATTTTCTCTTGCAAAAAATCCAACCGGTGGGTAAAGACGGAGGGTCTCTTTAAAAATATTAGTGACCAGTTCCATCTGTTTGATTTGAATCGGATCGAATTCACCCATTCCCGTTATCCCGATCACCTCTTGGTAGGCGCGTTCTTGGATATCAGGATAGAGAGAAAGCAAATATATCGCCCAGGTCAAAGCACTCGCCGAGGTCTCATGGCCAGCGAGAAACAGCATAGCAACCTGATCGAGTATCTCTTCAAAAGAGAATCTCTCACCGTTATCTGCGTCCACCGCTTGAAGCAATGATGCTAAAATATCCTTTTCCTCTCCGGTATTGTTAGCATGTGCCGCATCATAGCGTGGTCGAATGATAGAGGCGAGGAGATCACGTATCTCATTCCCCGCTTTAATCCGCTTACTTTCTCCTGTGAGAAACCATAGCCATTCAGGGATTTTAAACATTGTTCGCATCGCCGTACGCGCTGTCTCTTCTTGAAATGTGACAAATGCTTCAATGATTTTTATCGCTGTTTGAGGGTCTAAACGGGATGAGAGAATTGTCCGAAAAATAATATCAGCCGTCACATAGGTCATTTCAGGATCGATATCAAGACGATGTTCTGCACCATCACCCAAAAGACGCAATTTCATCTCTTTGACCGCATCATTCATTAGTCCAAATACATGTGATATTCGAGTCATCTCAAACGAGGGATTGAGCATCTCACGCTGTTTTTTCCATTGATCACCGTTGGTTGTAAAAATACTCTCCCCCAGCAACGGCTCCAGCAGATGTCCCAAAAGTTGATTTTTCGGAAATTCTTTGACCTCATCGACCAAAACACGATGAACCAAATCGGGCTGATTGATAACATGCAGATCGAGTCCAGGCATTTTGACTCGTCCCATCTTCATACTATAGCTTCGTTCATACAATCCATCGAGCCAAGAGCGTCTTTTTTTAAAAAAGGTAAAAAATAATGATGCTTTATTATGGAGAGGTTTAGGAAAAAAAGGTTGATGAAAAGGACAAGAAGACATTAACGGCTCTTTATAGAATCAAATTTTTGACGAATACTCTGTGTTCCCGCTGTCATGGCAAAATAATCATACGCACCCAACTTATCATTCGACATCAGATAAAGAAAATGGGTCATATACCAGTCTCTACGGAGTTTTTTATAACTTATTTTATCAAAAAGTGTATGAAATCTTGGTGAGACGAATCGCAAATTGATCCCATTATGATCAATACCACTACTTTTCATAAAATCATGCAGAGGAAAGCACGCTCCATCGATCGGAGCAGTGTAATCAAGCCAGAAGAGATTTTCATGATTGGCGATTACTTGTAATTCATCTCGATATTTTTTTGCATTTGGTTGAAAACTCACTAGCGGAATACACTCCCCTAGTGTTACCATCCCAAACTTATCCCAATGAGTTGTTTTATCCAACGCCCGTGCCAACACACTCACCGAGAGAATTGTCCCTACACTGTGGGATAGAAGCAGAATTTCATCCACAGTTTTATCATCTATTGCACGTGCAATTTCATCCGAAAAATGATTTATTCTCTCTTCGATTGAGCGAACTTCACCATTACCCCATCGGACACTAAATGCATAAATCCGTAACAACCAAAACACTCCTATTTGATTACCAATACGCTCAGATAGGAGTAATACACCAATAATTCCTATCCCGGAGGAGAGTATCCCTATCCATCCTCCAATCAAATCTTGAATTATCTGCCCGCAATACACAGCCACTGCCAACGCACCAAAGAGATAGACAACAGGATAAAATGCCGCCATCATCTGCTTTGGCGAAGCTTTAGCAAATGAAAAAACTAACCCGTTAAATACATAGGCAATAATGCAATAAATCAAATCTTTATAATAATTAAGCAGTCCCGATGACCATTCAGCACGAACAATATCATCCCAACTCAAAAAACGATACGTAGTATGAACCGCTTCCCCTCGCTCATAGGCATCTATCTCCCATTCATAGAGGTGATTATGAATCTTTTTACGAGATGAGACACTCCCCGTTATGGCGTTAATAGCACTTTGTTTTTTAAAATGCTCTTTGTAAAGGGCATGATAATGGCGTACACCACGAGGATCAAAACCGCTTAGATAATAGACCACTCGCCGCTTAACACTCACGCTAACCCTTTTACCACACGTAGTATCATCTGTATTTTACGACTCATCCAGTTACGACATTTAATCCAAAAAGAGTCTTTGAATTGTTGACGTTTTTGATCCACATATTCGAAAACTTCTTCTACTTCACACCGTTTGAGTGTTTCTGGATTGAGATAACGAGGATACAATAGATACGTCCCCGCAACCAATTCATCGAGGAGAAGCTTTCTCGTCCGTCTCTCACAGGTTTGTTTATCTTCGCACAATCCCCATCCGGCATAAAACGGCATTCCATACGTCACCACATGAATCCCCCGTATCAGCGCTTCAAATCCGACGAGTGAGGTCATTGTATGTACTTCATCCGCATGTATTAGGACGCTGTCTATCCCCACTTCAGTCACAATCCGATCGCAATAATGCAGTGCTTCGCCCTTTTCAACCTCGCCGACTCGATTGCCCACCAGTACATCAGGATGAGGCTTATAGATGATATAAGCCTCGGGTCGATTTTCCCTGACCTGGCGCAACAGTTCGAGATTACTCATCCCAGAAGCACCATAACGGATCGATGCATCATCCTCCACC
This sequence comes from Sulfuricurvum sp., assembly GCF_028688295.1. Taxonomy (GTDB): domain Bacteria; phylum Campylobacterota; class Campylobacteria; order Campylobacterales; family Sulfurimonadaceae; genus Sulfuricurvum. The sequence goes on along the minus strand of NZ_JAQTYM010000038.1, from coordinate 6,632 downwards.
TGTCCGGGTACAACGATGATTACTCTCTCTTTTGGAAAATCCAAATCAACATTCTCATAAAGATTGTATTTGGAAAGTTTTTTCTCCACTAGATAGTGGCGGATGTTTTGCGCACGTGCTATCTCATCTTCTGAAAAAACGTGGTGTTGTAAAATAACTTCTAAATCCGACTCGCAGGTAGGGTCAAAGTATATCCCCCGTTTATCAACGACGAGTGAATAAGGCTGCGTCAAATCTGATCCTAGACCAACAGAACGAATGAATCCATCTTCAACACGATCAATACTCATCTGATTATCCAGAGCATATTGTTCCAGTTGCGGAAAACTTTTTTTACCCCAAATAGTGATTTTACTTTGGGGGTTCAACCCTTTTTGTAACGCTTTTTCGAGATGTTGCTTCCCAAAAAAAGGATTGATGTATACAGGTACAGTCTCAAAAAAAGAGTTATAATCACACCACATTCGTTTCCAGACTGAGAAACCAAAAAAGTAAGCTTTCGGAAATATCGAATTTTTCATACTGATTTTATCTGAACAATCGTTTGAATGACATCTTCAAATTCGCAGACTTGTTTCGTATATGGGTCGTAATACAATGGGTAAAGAAGATATGCCGCTGCAAATAATTCTTCAATTCTTAGTACACGATTTCTTCTAGTAATTAACACTCTATCATCTGTAAGCCCCCAACCTGAGTAGAAAGGAGCACCAAAACAAACTGTCTTTTTCCCTAACATGAGTGCTTCAAACCCCATTTGAGATGTTTTGGTATAAACCACATCAAAATCTTTTAACAATGTAATAGGATTAGTGTCTTGAGTGATAATCGTACAGCTACCTTTACATACTTCTAAATCGATATCAGATTGTTTAATACCATGAAGAACATCCGGATGTATTTTAATATAGATTTCAGAATCAGGATTTTCATTCCTTGCTGCATCAAGCATATCTTGAGTACTAAAGCGATCTCCATAGCCATAGTGTAAGGACATATCACCCAATGTTTGTGCAATAATCAATACTTTTTTTTGGGGGGTACGTATTAGAGTAGATTCGGTCTTATCTGAAACATGATTGTATTTTGTAATACAATAGTTTACTATATCTTCCATCCCTTTTCTAGCTCGTTTCATTAAATGATGATCAGATGCAAAATCATAAGAGTTGAGTAAGATTTCAAGTCTAGAGGGACGTGTAGCATCATAATAAATCCCAATATCATCCACAACTATTGAAAAACGATCTAAAGTCTGCCCTAATTGCATCGAACGTACAAAACCATCTTCAATACATACAAATGGCAGGTGCAAGAATGAGGTAGTTTTTCTAGCTACTTCACCGTAACGTCTGCGGCCCCATCCGATAAAAATCACCTTCCCATATTTTTGTTCAATTCTATATTGATATGGGAGAATCAGTGAATAAAGGATTCGAGAAAATGAAATGATCATCAGAGAGCATCCATTTTTCGGTGATAGTTAACACGTATACTTGCTTTGGCAAAACGTACAAGATATTTATAATGGTTACTACCACTGAAAAAGCCTTCTTTCAGCATCTTTGGATAATGTTGAAGCCAACCGTTTTGAGCTCGCAAATAACGTAAAAAGATCACTATAGATCGTTTGTCCTCATTTGAAATAGCATAACGTTTGATTACCCCTTTTAGTATTTCATAACGGTTATTATCCCGATAAGGAAGCGCTTGATGGGTTTGTTTCGACCGTTTTTTATTAAACAGATCTATTTTATTACTCGTATTTTTATCATGAATACGATAAGAGACTAATGCCTCTTTTAAAGAAATACGATGACCTTTTAATTCATTGACAAGTGCTATCCAATAATCATGATGTACTACATTTTTATCAAAAGGGAGAACAAGTTTTCGCAAAAAATTATTCATCAAAATGGTATTTCCCATGACTCCACCACGTGAAACCAAAGTTGCGATATCTTTTGAAGATTTGAAATGATAATTTCTAAATTTTGAATATGAAAGGTTCAATTCCTTGCCGTCTTTATCAATCATCCGCAAATCGCTATGTACCATAATAGGTACATTGGGATTAGATTTCTCATGCGCAACCATCGAGTTCATCATCTTCTCTATTTTATCTCGATCCCAGATGTCATCTTGATCAGAAAGAGCAAAATATTCTCCCTGAATATGATTGAGTAGTTGTTCAAAATTTTTGACATAACCTATACGCTTTTGATTCGTCATAATGGTAATATTTGTAAATTTTGCCTGATATCTTTTCAAGATATTCAGCGTATTATCAGATGAAGAATCATCTGAGATAGTCAAATGTAATTGACGATATGTTTGGTTCAAAATCGAATCAATTTGTTCTTCAACATAATCTTGTCCGTTGTAGGTTGTCATCAAAACATGGACAAGGGGATCGTTTCTCATATTTCTTTGCAATACTTTTGTAGATACCACTCTATCGTTTTAACAATACCGGTATCAAATGTCTCTTCAGCTCTCCATCCCAGTTCGGTTTCAAGCTTTGTCGCATCGATGGCATAGCGGCGATCATGTCCCGCACGATCTTCGACGTAGGTTATAAGCTCTTTATAGCTTTTGGCATCTTGGCGTGGTTGCATGGTATCGAGGAGAGTGCAGATACGATCCACGATTTGATTGTTGTTACGCTCATTGCGTCCACCGATGTTATACACCTCTCCACTGCGCCCGGTATGATAAACCAGATCGATCCCTTTGCAGTGATCGAGGACATAAAGCCAATCACGGATATTTTTACCATCTCCATAAACAGGGATATTTTCACTATTTAGTGCTTTACGGATAACGGTAGGGATTAGTTTTTCGTTATGTTGTTTTGGTCCATAGTTGTTGGAGCAGTTGGTGATAACGGTATTCATCCCATAGGTGTGGTGGTATGAGCGGACAATCATGTCTGATCCTGCTTTAGAAGCACTGTAAGGGCTGTTAGGAGCATAGGCAGTCTCTTCGGTAAACAGATCGCTCGGATCATCAGTGAGCGTTCCATACACTTCATCGGTACTGATGTGATGGAAACGACATCCCTCGAATCCGGCTTTATAAACAAACGGTTTTTCCATCCATGCTTTGTAAGCAACATCGATGAGGGTAAAGGTACCGTTGACATTGGTTTGGACAAATACACCGGGGTTTTTGATGCTGTTGTCGACATGAGATTCTGCGGCGAAATGGATCACTCCGCGAATATCGTATTGCTCAAAGAGTGACTCGATCAGTGGACGATTACAAATATCCCCTTGGACAAAGATATGACGATCATTCACGGGTGCATCGCTAAGGTTATTCATATCACCCGCATAGGTGAGAAGATCGAGATTAATAAGACGGGTATCAGGATATTTGTTTAAAAAATAAGGGACGAAGTTACTGCCGATGAATCCAGCGCAGCCGGTGACTAAAACAGTGTTCATTTGGTTTCTCCTAATGTTGTTAAGCACTCTTTGAGTGCATCTCTCCAATAAGGGATGGAGAGGTTAAAATCGTTTTTAATTTTTGATTTATTGAGTAGAGAATAGTGAGGACGTGATGCCGGAGTCGGATATTGATCGGTAGTGATCGGATTGACGCGACATTCAACTCCACTGAGCTCAAATATCGCTTTGGCAAAGTCATACCAACTAGCGGCTCCCTCATTGCTGTAATGGTAAATTTCGGGTTTTGTATTGTTGATCTGTGGAAGGATATCGAGGATCGCTTGGGCTAAATCCCGTGCATAGGTTGGCGTTCCCACTTGATCGAATATGACTCCGAGGCTATCACGCTCTTTCCCTAAACGAAGCATTGTTTTTACGAAGTTAGCTCCGGAAGAGGAATAAACCCATGAGGTACGGATGATGATTGCATGCTCACACGCGACGCTTAGGATGGCGTTTTCCCCATCGCATTTACTCCGTCCGTAAACTCCCTGCGGGTCAGTGGGATCGCTCTCGATGTATGGGCGATGATTTTTGCCATCAAAGACGTAATCAGTCGAGATATGGATTAGTTTGCTGGAATCCCGTTTGGCGATTTTGGCAAGCATCGAGACAAATCGGTGATTAATGGTATCCGCAAGTTCACTCTCCGATTCGGCTTTATCAACAGCGGTATAAGCCGCGCAATTGATAATGGCGTCGAATTTTTTGCCATCGAAAAAATCTTCCATTTTGCAGAGGTTAGAGAGATCGAGTTCCTTTCGGGTTGCGAAATGAAAGTGATACTCTGGGAGTGGCGTATGGGTAATGAGAGAGTGAATTTCACTCCCTAGCTGACCGTTGGCCCCCGTTACTAATACGTTAAACATAGAGATTCACCCCATATTCGAACAAATCGGCATCGGCTAAGAGCGGTTGCTTGGTATCTTTGAGCGAGAGCTGCATTTTATCCTGTTCTACGATCCAGTCGATATTGATGGCGGGGTCATTAAATGCGATTCCGCGATCACACTCAGGGCTGTAGTAATTATCCACTTTGTAGGCAAAGGTACAGGTTTCACTGAGGACGACAAATCCATGAGCAAATCCTCGTGGGATGAGTAGTTGACGTTTGTTCTCTCCACTGAGACGTACGGCTACATGTTGTCCAAATGTCGGTGAGCCTTCTCGGATATCGACAGCGACATCGAGAACCTCTCCCTCTATTACTCGAACCAGTTTGGTTTGTGCATGAGGAGGGAGCTGATAGTGCAGACCTCGTAAAACCCCATACGAGCTTTTAGACTCATTGTCTTGGCAAAAATTGAGGGTGTATCCTAAAAACTCCGAGAGCTTATCATCCCGAAACGTTTCAACGAAATAACCTCTCTCATCTCCATGAACTTTTGGATCGATGAGGATAACATCAGGGATGGCAGTACGAGTAAACGTCATTAAATCGCTTTCCCTTCATTGGCTCTGCGGATCAGATACTGACCATATTGGTTTTTGCTCAAAGGTTTAGCAAGCTCTAAAAGTTTCTCTTTGGTGATATATCCCATTTCATAGGCGATCTCTTCGATACAGGCTACTTTGAGTCCTTGACGGTTCTCAATGGTTTGGATAAAGAGACTCGCTTCGAGGAGTGATTCATGGGTTCCTGTATCAAGCCATGCATAGCCGCGTCCCATGAGTTCTACTTTTAGGGCATTTTGTGCGAGATACTCTTGGTTGACGGTGGTGATCTCTAACTCTCCACGGTCGCTTGGGCGGATGTTTTTAGCAATCTCGACAACGTTGTTGGGATAGAAGTATAATCCTACTACGGCATACGAGCTTTTAGGACTTGTAGGTTTTTCCTCGATAGAGAGGACATTTCCCTCTTTATCGAACTCTGCTACCCCATAACGCTCGGGGTCTTTGACCCAGTAGCCGAATACGGTTGCTTTCCCTTCATCTTTAACATTACGAACGGATTGAGCGAGCATTTTAGTGAGACCGTGACCGTAGAAGATATTATCGCCTAACACAAGACACACATCATCATTTCCGATGAAATCGGCTCCTAGGATAAAAGCTTGAGCAAGACCATCAGGAGAGGGCTGAACGCAATAAGAGAAATTCATCCCGATATCGCTTCCATCTCCTAAAAGCTCTTCAAAGCGTGGCAGATCGGTAGGGGTAGAGATGATAAGCACTTCGGTAATCCCTGCGAGCATCAACACCGAAAGGGGGTAATAGACCATCGGCTTATCATAGATGGGAACCAGTTGTTTGCTCACCCCTTTGGTAATCGGATACAGCCGTGTTCCGCTGCCGCCGGCTAAGATGATACCTTTCATCAGCACCCCTCCATAAAAATTAAATTTTTTTTTTTCAATTATAGTTAAATAAGATTATGCCATTTTTTGACTTTTAAAAAAATTTAAATTCTCTGCTTATCCCATCCGTCGCAATTGAAATTGCTCAGCAATTTTGGACAAATTTTCATTATAATATCGATCATATTTTAAGACATTATTCCACCGTGAATGGATGTGCTTTACCTCTTTGAGAGAACGCTCTTTTTTAGCTGCTGTATTCTCTTTTCCCCGGCTTTTTGATTCATGATGGTATAGCTGTGCATAAGGTGTCCAGAGATTACGATACCCTAATTGCTGTACTTTTAAACACAAATCTACATCATTGTAAGCAACTTTTAAATTCTCTTCATCAAACCCTTTAGCTTCATAAAAAACCGTTTTACGGATTCCCAAACATGCCGCTGTAACTGCCGAAAAATTCTGCACCACACAAGCACGATTAAAATATCCTTGACTCTCTCGCAACATGTATTTATGTGCATGACCGGCGACATCGCCCATTCCCACGATAACTCCTGCATGCTGTATGGTATTGTCCGGATAATAAAGCATTGCACCCACACATCCTATATCACTTCTAGCAACCTGTGAGACCATCTCATCTAGCCAATCAGGTGAAATCACTTCTGCATCGTTATTCAAAAATACAATAATTTCACCCTTTGCATACGTAACCGCATAGTTATTGATTGCAGAGTAATTAAATGGTTTATCGTATGGTACGATATGGATATTCTCCATTTCCGACAATTCAGCAAAATATCGGATGGTCTCATCTGATTCGCTTTGATTATCTGCGATAATGATTTCAAAAGAGGTATAAAATGTTTTATGGAGA
>NZ_JAQTYM010000037.1 GCF_028688295.1 Sulfuricurvum sp. | reverse complement strand
ATGTATTAATTGAGAACAAACTCGATTCGTCGATTTTTCGAACGCCCCTCTTCTGTTGCATTTGAAGCTACCGGATCGGCATCTCCCATCCCGTTTACAGTAATGACACTTGCATCAATCCCCTGAGAACTCAAATACTCTGATACCAGTTTGCCTCGCGCTTCAGCAATAATTTCATTGGTTGCATAAAGATGTTTCAGTCGTTGAGGTGGAATGTCATCGGTGTATGAATTAATAATAATCGTCTTTTTACCGCTTTGCTTGAAGAGTTTTGCCCACTCATCCAAACGCGTTTTCCCTGCTTCATTCAGGGCAACGACCCGATTATCAAAGAGTTGAAAATTTCGAAAGTAAGTGGCAGGCTCAGAAGCTACTATCACTGGTTTTTCAACTTTTGGTTCTCTCTTGAGAATTGGAGAAGTTGAAATGATCGCCGGTGCCATAATTTTAGTCACAGGAGCAACCGCAACAACTGTTTTTACCTCACTTGGAGGAGGGACCAAGCGTGGAGGTTTAGGTGTTTCGATCGCAGTTGCAATCTTAATCGGATTAGCAGTAATCGCAATCGGCGTTATCACTTGCCCCATTTTGAGCTTTTCAACCTCCATCATCACACAAGCACCTTTGACATCACGAGCCGTTAGCGTATACACATTGCCTTTATTCAGCCATATCGGATTTTTGAGAGGTTTTAGGTCTTGATCCAGCCCTTGGTACTTACGGACACCGTACCCTTTAGGAATATTAACAGTAAGAATATTTTCAGCTGTCACGCAATTAGGACTGCTTTTACAATCACCTCCACTAAGGAGGATTTTATAAACACCGTTCTCTTCGGAGACCAAAAAATCATCTCTATAAGCGCGCTGCACATAGGAATAACGGTCAGTATTTGCAAATGAGAGTTTAATACTCCCATCGTTTAATTTTTCGATCAAATGCTCTTCCGGTCGAACATACACAATCCGATTGGCATCAAATCCCCGATCAAACATAAATCCATAATTTTTATTTTTGGAACCTTGATAATTAAAATGAAAAATCCCCTCCGAAAAATCGGCCTGAGGATAAAAAATCATCTCAGATACATCTGCACACAAATGTGTCCAACTTAGCCCTATACTTAGTAGTCCGATTGCTATTTTACGTTGCATTATCACCTCACTGTAATACAGGAATAATACACTATCCTAAAGCAATCCTCGGTTAAAAGAAAAAATTGACTCTTAAGTAGTATCGGGATTTCTGCCTTAATAGCAGCAGATGGTGCAAAACTCTAGGGTACTCAATATTCCAAATATCATTAAATAAATGAGTTACACTTTCGGAACAAGTGTTATCGTACATCCATCGCTGAGTACGTCAATACCCTACAATAACGCCTCAAAAGCCTCTGCTGAAACCGGCGGGCTTTTAAAATATCCCTGATACATCGTGCACCCTTTTTCCCGTAAAAAATCAATCTGTTCAATTCGCTCCGTCCCCTCAGCCAGAACCTGAAATCCTAATGCCTGAGCCATTGCAATAATCGCTGTAACGATTGCCATATCATCAGATTCAAACGGGATATCATCCACAAAACTTTTATCAATTTTCAATACATCGATTGGAAATCGTTTCAGATACGAGAGTGACGAATACCCCGTACCAAAATCATCAATTGCCAAACGGATCCCATGAGCACGAAGGGCATGAAGCATCTCAACCGCTTCCTCCTCACGCTGCATCAATGCACTCTCGGTAAGCTCTAACTCGAGTCGATCTGCAGGATAACCACTTTTTTTAAGGGCTCGTTCAACCATCAAAGGGATATTTTGATGACGTACCTGATGAGCTGATAAATTCACTGCCAACGTCAGTCGATGCCCACGATCTAGCCAAATTTTTCCCTGTCGGCACGTTTCATTAAGTACCCATTCACCGATTTCTCCAATCAACCCCGTCTCTTCGGCTATCGGGATAAATTCAACCGGAGAAACTCTCCCGCGCACCGGACAGTTCCATCGAATGAGCGCTTCAGCTCCTACAATACGCCCTGTTGCGATATGAACTTGAGGCTGGTAAAAAACCTCGAATTCTTGATTGATAATAGCCCTGCGAAGACGTGTTTCACATTCGATCCGTTTACGCGCTGAGTCAGTCAACTCATCCGTATAATAGTGATAACTCCCCCGCCCCTCAGATTTTGCTTTATAAAGTGCAGCATCCGCATGCTGTAAAAGTTCAGAGGCATCATCTCCGTGATCGGGAAATAAAACAATACCTGCACTTGAACCGATATGGATCAATGCGCCGCTAGAGAGACGATACTCTGCTCCCAATGCCATAATCATCTCTTCAGCCAACCGTCCGGCGTCTTCAGGACGTGATAAATGTTCGAGAACTACCGCAAATTCATCCCCACCTAAGCGACTGATAATATCTCCCTCGCGTAAACGTGAGGAGAACCGCTGGGCAACGATTTGAAGAAGCTCATCCCCCGCATTGTGTCCATAACTGTCATTGATGTCTTTAAAACGATCCAAATCGAACATCAAAAGTGCAATCTGTGTCTTATGCCGCTTCGCCTGAATAATCGCATTTTGCAGATGTGTCTGCAACAAAGTGCGGTTTGCCAAACCCGTCAGAGGATCGTAATTGGCCAATGTTTCGAGTTGTTCCTCGTAGCGCTTTCGTTCGGTTATGTCTCGATAAACAGCTATCATGTAGGGATGTTCTGAGAGATTCATCGCAACAACATTCACCCATGTATCAACTAAATTTCCATTTTTAGCCCGATGTTTAGTCTCAAAACTATCTCGTCCCCTTTGTGCTATGGTTTCTACTCGACGCTGTGTTTCATGCATCGATTCAACCGCATCATATTCAGAAATAGAGAGGTTAGCAAACTCCTCACTACTGTATCCCAAATGCTCATGCGCCGCACGATTAAATTCAACCGCTCTCATCGTTTTCGAATCGATTAAAACCACTCCATCAGGAAGAGCTTCAAATAATTTCCGAAGCTTCAACGCATTCTGCTCAATAAACTCTTTCTCAGCTCGAAGCTCTTTTTTTCGCTCACCTATTTTGGTAATGGTCTCATTCTTTTGATCAATTACACGAATTAAATATTCAAAATAAGCTCCATGCACTGCATGAAGAACATCGTGACGGCTCAACAATCCGACCAGATTTCTGGCTTCATCTACGACAATCAGCTGATGTATCCCATGTGCTTCCATGAGAGCCGCTGCTTCTTGAAGAGGGATCTCTTTGTGAATGAGACGAAAATCACGATGAAGAAGCTGGCTTACTGTCATATCCCAAATATCTTTTTGAGAACACCCGTGAGCAATATCCCTCTCCGTTATGATCCCCACAGGATGAGCACCATCAAGAACCACAGCGTAATCACATTTACGTTCCGCCATCGCTGCTGCCGCTTCAACAAGAGGAGTAGTGAGTGCTACGATAAGCGGTGAACTGCTCATCGCCTCCGAAACAACTTTGAATTTTCCTAGTTGTTCAAACCCGATATGACGGAGAAAATCCCCCTCACTTACCACTCCTGCAAATAGCCCAACCTCATCAACCACAACTAAATGACGATACCCTTTCTCCTCCATTAGTGCATAGGCATCGTGCAAATAGAGAGTATTCTCAACACAAAAAGGATCTGCTGTCATAACACGTTCCAACGGAGTCTCAACATTAATCAGATCCGCAACAACCCTCAGTGCATCATGCTCTGTAAAAATTCCTATCGGATGATTTAATCCGTCTACAATAATAATCGAACTAATCGAAAGCTCTGTCATCATCTCCAGAGCATTCGCTATAGTATTATTGCCGCTTAATGCTCTAGGTGATTCTGAAATAACCGACTTTAGGGTAATGAGTTTCATTCCTTCGTCTCGCATGTAATAGTGCAGTTACGTCCCGCATCTTTTGCCGCATACATCGCACCATCTGCCCTCTCGATAGCACTGCTTAGGGTATCGCTGTCCATCACTTCGGTAATTCCGATACTGCACGTCACCTGTCCGACCCCTTCAAATTTTTTGGTTTCGAGAAGAAAGCGAATTTTTTCAGCTACACCATAGCCCTCTTCACACCCAGCATTGCGTAACAATAAAACAAACTCTTCTCCCCCCCAACGGGCAAAAAGATCACCTTCACGAACCGAAGTACTCACCAAAGAAGCAAAATGTTTTAAGACAAAATCACCAATATTGTGTCCATGCTTGTCATTGATCTGCTTAAAATGGTCCAGATCCATCATCACCAATGCTAGTTTTTTACTCTCGCGCTTCAACTGAGAAAGTTCTTTGGCAAAAAGCTCCATAAACATATGACGGTTGTGTATCTCAGTGAGAAGATCTTTGGTCGCGAGTTGCGTCAAATGTTTATTCTTTTGCTGAAGGACTTGAGTAATCTCTTCAAACTGTTTAAAATGGTCCTGCATCAACTGCGACCATTTAAGATAGGTTCGGGAAATCAGATCTTGTTGGGTTACAATCCCGGTCACATGTCCATCATCATCAGTCACAACAATTCTCTTAAAAGAGCGTTTTCGCAGATATTCCAACCCTTCATTTATCGATGCTTTTTGATTTAGGGTCTCAACCGGAGATGACATAATGGCGGATACTTTTATAGTTTCCTGTCTCCCATCTCCAATAAAGCGCAGGACATCTTTGGAGGTGAGAATCCCAACCGCTTCCCCCTTTTCTTGTAAGATTACACAGTCACTCAGAGAATCTTTCATAAAATCCAAAATTTCATCCATTGAGGTATCAGGTGAAAAACTTTTATAACCGTATTTTTTCTCAAAAATCGTAGCGATTTGAAGTGAGTCGAGGATTACTTGCGGATCGACACTAGCAAGAATATCACTGTTGGTCACGAGCCCATACAAACTACCATCCGCATTGCAAACACAAATATGTTCATCGATTTCATTAGTAAGATTGAGGGCATTAACAATGTTACTCTCTTTGTCAATCATCGGCAAAAGACGAAGTGAAAGCAGAGAAAGAGGGGTTGAAAACGGTACCCCCTCTAATTTTAAACGGATCATATCTTTTGTAGAAATAATATGATGGAGGGTTTGATTTACAACGACAATACTGCGATGATTATGAAAATCCATTTTATTCAGGGCATCTTGAATCGTATGATGGATACTAGCTGTTATCACATTTGTTGTCGCAATCAGACCAAGTGTAGGGAAAAACATCAACTCACCTCCTCTTTATTCTCTTTATTATATCGCTTGATATCTCAAAAAATAGAACTTTTAGTAAATCACTTAATGTTAAAATAATAAAAAACGCAATATAATACAAAAATTAACAAAGGATACCGCCTGTTCCCATGAGTTCCCGCCTGTTCCTTGCCTCTATTTTCGGTTGCATTGTTCCCTTTTTAGTTACACGTTTTATCTCTTAACTAATCTCTAAAATGGAACTTTTAGCAATCATTTCTCTCATAATCGTACTTTCCCTATGGGTAGTACATTCTATATTTCTCAATCGCCGCTTATTCCAAAGTCAAAGCCGCTATCAACAATTTTTTAACGATTCTCCGGTTGTCCATATCGTTATCGATAAACACCATAAAATTATCGAGTGGAATGAAACGGCTGAAATCATTTTTGGCTGGAAACATGACGAAGCGCTAGGGGAAGATATCATCCATTTTTTAGTCCCTGAATTTGATAAAGTACATGTCCAATCTATTCTGAATAAAGCAGCCCTACAAGGGCTGAGCCATTCAAAAAACTATAACATCACCCACCAAGAGAAAGAGATCTTTTGCGAATGGCGTAATCGCCGCCTAGAAGGGACAGACGGAGAGATTTTATGTATGGCGCAAGACATCACCGTCTCCCAAAAAACCCTCGATGATTTGCACAAACGCTCCACAGCTCTAGAGGGTGCAGGCGATGCCATTTTTTATACTAATGAAAAAGGGTTTATTGAATTTGCAAACCGAAGCTTCTTTTTTCTAAGTATCAGCGATCCCGATACTGTCTATGGTAATCATATCGGAACCTTCTTGTTCGAAGATCGTTTTGCTTTTAGTACACTCAAATCCCAATTTAATGCTAAACAAACATGGAAAGGGAAAATAAATAAATCTTTTAATGGGAGAAATAAAGTCCTCAGTGTTACCATCACCGCTATCTATCACCATAATCGCTTAGTAAGTTATATCGCCAATCTGCATGATATCACCGCACTTAGCTCTCACGTTGATGCCCTCACCTACCGAGCCCAATATGACCAATTAACCGGAGCACTAAATCGCAGCACGATGAAAGATCGTCTCTCCCACGCCATCTCCAGATCTGAGCGAACTAAACATAAGATTGCCCTCTATTTTATCGACCTCAACGATTTCAAACAGATTAACGATCAATATGGGCATGAAGCAGGCGATATATTACTACGACATATCAGCAAAAATTTGCAGTCTTGTTTACGTAATACTGATACAGTATGCCGATACGGCGGGGATGAATTTATTGTAATTATCGAAGATATTAAAGGAGAAAACCATTTAGAGACGATTTTTGATACGATTCAAACTGCTATTGCCGAACCGATCAAAATAGAAGATGAAACACTAATTTACCCAAGCGCTAGTGTCGGAATGGCACTTTATCCTGATGATGCCACCGACGAAGAGAGTTTGATTCGTTCGGCAGACACGGCAATGTATGTTGCTAAAAAAGACAAATACCTTATTGTACCGGAACCAAAACTTTCCGCTGACAATCACAATCACTAAAATAAACCCATTGCTCTTGATATGTTGGTTGCGGGTTATAGACAACCGGAACACTCGAAACATAGGTTACCGATTCGCGTCTGGGTTCCGAGAGAACATATCCCAATACCCCTCCAATAACCAATGGGACAACCCAATTCCCATTGCTATGGCGATTGCTATGATAGTTATTCGACATTTTCATATGTTTAGGCGAGGCATACCCTCGACCATGATCATGTCCACCGGAAGCATACACGCTTGACGTTATGATAAGTGCGGCGCTCATAACCGCGAACCAAGGTTTGATTGTTTTCATAGGAAACTCCTAGAGTTAAGATAGAGTATAATGACATCCCAGTGTGAATCGATCGTGAAAAATAGAATAGAATCCAATGATATCGGAGATAAGGGAAAATCGTGAACGAACTACACGAACATAGAGTTTGGCTCAACCTTAAAGAGATTATAAAAGATCGCCTCTCTCTTGCGGAAGATAAAGCAGAAGATGACGTTATTGATGATCGAGTTCGAAGTGAAATCGATATGCGCGGAACCAATCTTTGGGTTTTGATCTTTGCTGTTTTTATCGCTTCTATCGGTCTCAATGTCAATTCAACTGCCGTTATCATCGGGGCCATGCTCATCTCACCATTAATGGGACCCATTATGGGGATAGGATACGGGGCAGGGATTAACGATTTTACCTTGATTCGACGTTCCTTTTTAAGTCTCGTGTTTGCAACCTTTATCGCCCTTCTTACCTCAACCCTCTATTTTCTTATTTCCCCTTTGGATACCGTCCAATCTGAACTATTAGCGCGAACCACCCCAACAGCTTGGGACGTACTTATTGGTCTTTTTGGGGGATTAGCAGGTATTGTCGCACTTACTCGCAAAGAAAAATCGAACGTAATTCCCGGTGTCGCCATCGCTACAGCGCTCATGCCTCCATTATGTACCGCAGGGTTTGGACTGGCAAACGGCAATTGGGAGTTTTTCTTCGGAGCGTTTTATCTCTACACGATTAATTTTGTTTTTATCGCACTCTCTTCATTTATTATCATCAGGATTTTTAACGTTGCCGAAAAGAAATACGTTGATTCACAGCGAGCAATTAAGGCTCAACGCTACATCATCATTGTCACCATCCTAACACTCTTACCAAGCTCTTATTTAGCGTACAGACTAGTAGGAGAAGAGGTATTTAAAGCCAATGCCTCCCACTTTGTAAACGAATCCTTCGATTTCAAAACCACTAATGTCGCAAAAATACTCATTGACCCAAAGACAAATGAGATCAAAGTTTTTCTCATCGGAGAGCATATATCACAAGAGCAAATCAGTGAGATTCGCTCTAAACTCTCCGAACAAAGACTCTCTAAAGCAACCTTAATCGTTTACCAAAATGGGGAAAACACTGCAGTCGATCTATCCACTCTCAAGGCAGGTATTATTACAGATCTCTACCAAAACAGCCAAGCCGCCCTCCAAAGTAAAGATCAGACCATCGCCAAACTCCAAGAACTACATAATGAAGGGATTCACCTGCGTAGCCTTTTTAGCGATGTTCCTAATGAACTTGAAACCCTATTCCCTAAAGTTCATAATGTTGTTTTGTCCCAAAGCTACCCTTCCGATTCCAACCAAAGCACCCTCGTTCTCAATGCCACAGCCTCAAAACGTTTATCAAAAGAGGAACACAAGAAAATAGAGTCATGGTTAAAAATGCGCACAAAAAATAATGCGGTCATCATCATTATTCGCTAAAATATCACTCTATTTAGGAGTATTTTATGAGCATTTTCAAATATTCGATCGCGTTAACCCTAGCGTACACCCTCTTGGTTGCCAGCCCCCAATGCTACGTCGAGGGATACCCAAACCTCGTCCAATCTGCCGATGAAAAGGGGATCGTTTTAAAAAATGGAACACGCTTTCCCTACCATACCGACACATCTAAAGGCTCGTGGGATGAAAAGATCAACCATGCTGATCTCGCAACACAGCTTGAGCAACC
This sequence comes from Sulfuricurvum sp., assembly GCF_028688295.1. Classification (GTDB taxonomy): domain Bacteria; phylum Campylobacterota; class Campylobacteria; order Campylobacterales; family Sulfurimonadaceae; genus Sulfuricurvum. Next base: position 13,023 of record NZ_JAQTYM010000037.1, on the reverse strand, counting down.
TTATGATGCAGGCGGGTTTGAAACTCCACCTGCGTATCTCTTCGATCCTGGACGGTTGCGTTATCAGCCCTTTTTCCAAGCAGTGTATGGCAAAGATAAAAAAGCTATCGAAAAGAACCTCGTAACCATCGAATGGCCGACACTCAAAGGGAAAACAAAACTTCAAGTGAGCAAAGTAGACGGTGTGAACAAAAAACTCTATGCCATCGGCCAAGAGATCGCTCGTCTACCTAAAGCGGATCGTATCTGGGCAGAGGTGGCAGCCACCTATTGCTACCGAGTTATCAAAGACACCGACCGCCTCTCCATGCATAGCTACGGTATTGCGATCGATCTCGCTCCAAACACCACCCAGTACTGGAAAGACGAAGCCTCCTCTGAAACCGCTAAAATCGGCTACAAAAACACCATGCCCCTCTCCATCGTCCGCATTTTCGAAAAACACGGCTTTATTTGGGGAGGTCGTTGGTACCACTACGACACAATGCATTTCGAATACCGCCCCGAACTTCTTGCACCCTCTTGCAAGGAAATACCTAAATGACCGCACATCGTCTCTTTACCTCTAAAACAGGGCAATTTATCCTTTTTAAGTACATGATATATGCTCTGTTAACCTTTAATATTTATCTCTTTGCAATGAATGGTACCTTTACCGAAACAATCGAAACGGCTGCATGGGTTGTAATCCTAGCCCTATTCGAATGGGAAACCCATTATCTTAAAGAGGAGAGCTGGAGCTTCATCGAGAAAGGGATTATCAGTGTATTGAGCTTTTTTGCCTACGGTGTTGTTTTATTCTCATGCTACAGCTATTTTGCTGATGCCGAATGGCTCGACTTTGTCAACTCTCTGACATGGATTTTCGTCATATTAGTGTTGCAATACGATATCTATTTCCCAGGGCATTATGGCAAAAGTGAATGGACGGCACGTAATATCATTAAATTTGCTCTTTATGGAGCACTGTTTGTCTTTGCCGTTACATGGGGAGTCCAAGGGGAAGCACTCGACTTTTATGATGCATTTTTATGGATTCTCTCATTCTTTGTTATCGAGATGAATATCTTTAATTTTGAACATCGTTTTGTCGAAGAGGATACACTTAGTAGCAATGAATAACTGGATGGAGTCAGCTCTCAAAGAGGCACTTAAGGGGATGAATGCAAATGAGGGAGGACCTTTTGGTGCCCTCATTATTCGAGACAGTAAGATCATATCCTCCGCCCATAACGAAGTTCTAAAAACCAACGATCCCACCGCCCACGCTGAGATCAATGCTATCCGAAAAGCCTCTCGTGCTTTAGGAAAATTCGACCTCTCCGACTGCGTCCTCTATACCACCTGCTACCCCTGCCCGATGTGTATGGGAGCAATATTTTGGGCACGTATCCCTACCGTTTATTATGCTTCATCGATGGATGCTGCTGCTGAGGGGGGATTTGATGATCGAGTATTTTACGAAATGATCCTCCATCCCGAATCCTCTCTCGATCTGCGACCTATTGATGCTGCAAAAGGGAAAGAGCTGTTCCGGCAATGGCTTGATAAAAATAACCGTACACTGTATTGATTCTGTAATCTTTTCGTTTTGATTCTGTAACCTATATCCTTTAGACTGATATACTTTTTTTAAGGTGTATTTCTATGAGCTTGCCATTTTCACTCTTCAGACACATGTCAATCCGACAAAAAATTACTTTCATTGTAGCGACAACGCAACTCTTTGCTATTATTGCAATTAGCATCGGTATTATTGGAATGTTCTTATCCAATGCATCGCTAACACATATCAATGATCAAAGTCTCCGTCCGCTCGATCAATTACGCCAATGCAAACATGCAATGATCAACGTTATACAAACTAAAGCCCAACTCATTTCTGAGGGACGTGGAGACTACACTGCTGATTTAAAAACAATTCAAGAAGCGCATAAACAATTTAATACCCAATGGGCTATTTATCTTAAATCACCTAAAACGGTAGAAGAACGCACTCACCTCGATGAGGCAAAACAGCAAGTTTCACGCGCCAACCGCTCTATGAGTTCCCTCGAAACAGCCCTCAGCAATCGAGATCTTATGGAAATTCTCGATTTAGTTCAAAGTGATTTTCCGTTCAGCTTTGTCCCGCTAGGGGAACATTTCGATGCCTTGATCACAATCCAGCTAGAGAATACCCAATCCCTATATTATGAGGCCCAGACACAATTCAAACAAACTCTTCTGTTGATAGCAATCGTTATGCCTCTTGGGATGATCATCATATTTTTTACGTTGCGGATCATTACACGAGATTTGTTAGAAAAAATCACTCTTCTTTCTCACATTATCCACCATCTCAGATCCGGTAACTTGAAAGAGAGAATTAAAACAAAGGGAAATGATGAACTCTCAATCGCATCAAACGAAATGAACAGTTCTATGGACGAGTTACAAAAAATTCTGATCGATATTAAAAATGTATCCTTCCAAAGCAGAAGTACCGCACAAGAGCTAAACAGTGTCGCTAACGCTGTTCGGCAACGGCTTGAAAGCAGCACGACAGATATTGCCCTAACACACGAACAACTCACAAATCTTCAGAGTATTGTCCATATGTCAACCTCATCTGCACGTCTTACTACCGAAAAAATCGATGAAGCCAATACAGACTTGCTACAAGCAAATGCTCAAATTTCACGTATGAACAACGATATCCAAAACGTTGCACAAACCCAACAAATACTTTCAAACGAATTACAGATCCTCTCATCTCAAGCGCAACAGGTCAAAGGAGTTTTAAACATTATCGGAGATATTGCCGATCAAACCAATCTTTTAGCGCTCAATGCCGCAATTGAAGCGGCACGGGCCGGAGAACATGGTCGAGGATTTGCAGTCGTTGCGGATGAAGTACGTAAACTTGCAGAGAGGACGCAGGATAGTTTGTCTCAAATCAATAGTACCATCAACACAATAGTCGATGCAATTATAGCAAGCAGTCAAAAAATGGAAACATCATCCGTATCGGTATCGCTAGTATCCAAAGATTCTAACACGGTTCAAAACATTATTAGTAATTCATCCACGCTGATAGCAGTTGCTGCCAATAGTGTCCATCAGTCAAATGAACATTTTAATAATCTTATTGCCGGAATGAAAATTATTTCGACTAAAATAGACACCCTAAACACCATCGCCTCTTCGAATACGAACAGCATTCAAGAGATCAATGATGTCGCGATTCGTTTGGACGAAAGCACTGCCAATATCAATCAACAATTAGAAAAATTCCGAACTTAGCCTAAAAACTCGATGGTTTTCTCCACCGGACGACCAATCACCGCTCGATTTTCTTCGATTAAAATTGGACGCTCAATCAGTTTCGGATTTTCAGCCAATGCATCGACAAGCTTTGCTTCATCTATCACGTTTGCAAGCCCAAGTTCTTTGTACAAATCCTCTTTCGTTCGCATCAATTCGCGAGCTGAAACTCCCAATTTTCCCAAAAGAGCGACAATATCTTCCCGCGATGGAGGGGTATCGAGATATTTAAAAACCTCAAAAATCTCCCCTTTCTCTTCTAGTAGCTTTAACGCTTCACGCGATTTTGAACATTTAGGGTTATGCCATAGGGTTGTCATTGTTGACCTTTTTTAGAAGAATTATAACCCATCGTATAAATCAAAAAAAACTTAAATTATTTCATTAACTGCTTAACACAAAATTAACACTAAGAGCTCATAATCCTATTTTCGGAAATTACCGCAATTAAAAAATAAAAGGAGAAAAACGGAGGAGAAAGCGAAAACACACACTCCGCCCGCCCTATGAATTGGACCTCTCAGGCGAACGGAAAACGTATTGCATAGCAACGCCCTAATTATAGCGTTTTTTTACGCCATTTCTCCGACGTTGTCGTGCATACACACCCTATTTACTAGCAGGAAATGTATGTTCGATACTCTTTTTCAACATCTATATTTCCTCTTTTAAATACCCAAATACTTTACTATCACAGGAGGATTTTATGGATCTGTTAGGATTTTATCCCTTATTTTATGTTCCAAATATCGGCTCAGCTTGGCTGATGGGGCTCACAGGAGCTATACATATCATGGCATCGCACACATCAGTCGGTGCCGCGCTTTTGTTCGCATTTTTAGCCCACAAGGCGCAAAAAGAGAATCGAACCGATTTGTATGATTATATGAAACGCTACGGAATGTTTTTGTTGATTTTTTCATACGTTATCGGCTCCATCACAGGACCGGGAATTTGGTATACGGCAACAGCTGCCAGCCCCAGAGGTATCAGTGCACTCATCCATAACTTCGTATGGGTATGGGCTACAGAGTGGGTATTTTTCGTTTACGAAGTACTCGGCGTTTTTGCATTGATCTATTTTATGGATAAAGTGGATCGCAAAACCCATCTAAAACTCACCTATACCTTTGCGATTGCTTCGGTGGGTACTCTCGCATTGATCATCGGGATCATCAGTTTCATGATGTGGCCGGGGACAGAAGCATACTATACGACAGGCTCTGCCAGCGATGCATTTTTCGGCACCAACACCTTCCCACACATGTTTTTACGGATCGGGTTTATGATTATGATGTCGGGGATCATCGGGATGATTATCTCCTCTGCGATGCGAAAAGAGAACAAAGAACTCTCTGAAGAACTGACCCAAAAGATGGGTTGGGTGAGTTTGCTCGGGGGATTTGTTACCGTCTTTTTCTTTATGTGGTACATCGATACGCTCCCCTCTAATGCTCATGCACTTTTGGGATTGGCAAAAGATTCGATCATTATGAACCGTGTTGTTTTGGCTATTTTATTCTCGATCTATTTCTCTATCGCGATTATGAAACCGCAATGGATCAGCCGAACCCTCGCCATCACGATGATGTTCGTCATCGGTATTGTGGGAGTCTGGCCGGGTGAAAAACTACGTGAAACAATGCGCAAACCGTGGGTTGCAGGACAATACGTCTACAGCAATCAAATCATCGGACGTGATGTCCCGGGAAAAGGGATTAAAAGTGAGGTAGACCTCATCGCAACCAAAGGGTTACTCAAAGTCAATCCTTGGATACCGGAACGTCTGCGTACTATTACACCTGAAAACAAACTCGAAGTCGGAAAATTGCTAACACGCATTACCTGCTCCAACTGTCATTCATTGGATAAGGGAGGGCTCTATCGACCGCTTATTCCACTTGCTGGACCTATGGGCGAAGCAGGAATCAAAGACTATATGAAAAATGTAATCGGCACAGGATCAAGCCCTTACATGCCTAAAATCGCTCTTCCGGATGAAGAGTATGATGCGATAGCGGCCTACATCGCTTCGCAAGCGAATTAAGGAGCTAAAGAATGGAAATCTCAACTTTCGTAAATGTAATGAGAGACTCTGCGGGGATACCGTTTTATCCCGTCGTCTTTCAAGGACTCTATGTTTTAACATGGGCTCTGCACGCCGCCTTTGTTTTGTTGGCACTCGGCTCTATGGGACTTTCGATCTACGGAAGCACCCAACAAAAAAGTGACCCGTATTGGAAAATATTGACCCCTCACCTCATCATGACGGGAAAAATCAGCGTCTCGGTTCTTATCGTTTTGGGAGTTGCCCCGCTGCTGTTTACACAGGTCATTTATGATTCTGGTTGGTATGTGGCAAACACCCTCTCAGGAGCATGGGTTTTCATCTTTATTTATGCACTCGTCATCGGGTACATGATGTATTATTGGTATCAATCCGCTAACAAAAAAGGCTCATCTGCCAATACCCTCATCGGTATCATCTCTTTTGCTATCTTGGTATTTTGTGGTGTGTTAATGCACAACTTTGCGGTTGAAGCAATCTCGCCGACGAAATGGATGGATTGGTATGCACCTAACGGTGTTGTTGATAACGCAGGGTGGAATATGCATCTCGACCTTATCCGACTTGGATTCATGGTAAGTTTGATGATTCCGGTTACGGGGATTTTTATGCAAAACTACAGTCGATTTTTGAGTACCCGTCCAGATTTCGAACCAAAGTATTTGGAATTTGTCAAAAATTTGGGAACTAAAATGGCAGTGATTGGTTTAGTGATCAGTGCTGCATTGTTCGCCGTATGGATGCTCAAAGAGAACCTCTTGTTTCACCCTCTCTCCTTAGCTACGGTTGCTTCGGTTGTCGTCCTTCTCGTACTGGCGATGGGCAATAAAAACAGCTACGTTACTACGGGGATACTGGTGATTGTTGCTCTACTCATCTCAGCTGTTCGAGAGCTGATCCGATACAACGTTATGTCGGGGATCGGATACGATCTGTACGGTTATCCGATGAATTTGGAGTGGGAAACCATTATCATGTTCTTGTTGACATTCGTCGTCCTCGGATTTACCGGAATCGCCTTTATTTTAACCATGGCATGGAAAGTCGGCAAAACCGAAGGTGTCTATACGGCAACCGAAGGTTCAGCCGTATCCCGCCTCGCTAATGCGTCATTAACACTATTTATTCTTTGGATCGTAGTGTATTTTGGATGGGGCATGGTTGCTTTGTTTAAAAATACAATGGGAGTCTAAAAAAAATCTATCGAGAAGCCTAATCATGGCTTCTTGGTGTTTTCACACGAGAGTCTTATCTGCAAAATCGACCTCCTTAAAGATTCACACCATTTAAGGCTCTCTTGTGAGAATGTCTACCTTACCATTTCCCCTCAATCGATAAAAGTACCTGTGGTTTTGTGTGCTCTTTATCCACTTGAGTCTGTGTAATCGCTCCCCCTGCATCGTACAAACGTGACGTTGTCTCTACGGTTGAAGCCGTGATATTTTTCACGTTAAACTGTAATTTAAACGTTTTATTGAGTCGTTTATTGGCATAGAAATCGAGTGTACCGTACCCTTTTTGCGATTGGGATATGAAATACTCCTGCGGATCATCGTATCCGCCGACATAGCGATAAGCGGCTCCGTAGGTGATTTCAGAGCCTTTTAGAGTGTGATCAAAACCAAGGTTACAGGTAAAATTCGGTGTTTGTAAAAGCTCTCTTTTGACTCCGGTTAGAGTGTTCGTAATCGATGAGTCTTGCAGCGAGGCATTGGCAAAAACTCCGAACCCTGTGATGTACTCTTTGAGTGATTTTTTAAGCTCTAATTCGAGTCCCCATAATGACCCCTCTCCTGCATTTTCAGGGGTTTGCTCATACCGTCCCGATACGGAGTTAAACCGGATGGCATTTTCGATTTTATCATTGATGGTTCGATAAAACCCGCCGATACTCGCCAAGCCTTTATCAGCAAAAAAGTGTTCATACCGAAGCTCATAACTCAGTGCTTTCTCTTCGGTTAGATTCGGATTTCCGATCACATCGGGGCGATGAATACTATTTTCATCGAGACTGCTATTGATACTTGCCGATAGTTGGCTGAGTCTTGGAAGACGGACGGTTTTAGCGACACTCGCACGGATATTATCTGTTGGTGTCACCTGAAACAGTGCGTGTAGCGATGGTGCGAAGTAACCTAGATTCGACGTTGCACCATAGTCTCTATTTAATGTTTCATAACGGAGTCCGGGGGTAATGACGATCCAATCATTCAGTGTATATTCATCTTGGATATAGAGGGCGAGCTTGTCCTCTTTCATCTGGATTTTATCGTTCACCGAAGTGACATCTACCCCGTTTAAAATCCTTGTGGTTTCATCAATCTGATCACTTCTTTTGAGTTCAAATCCGGCTTTCATAAAATGCTCATCTCGAAGTGCCGTATAATCCCCCTGAAGACCGTAAAACCGACTCAAGACGTAATCGTGATTTTTTCGGTTGTTAGCAGAAGGGGTCGATAATGACTCCAAATCGGCACTCTCTTCGAAGGAGTGGATTTTTGCTTTCCACTCAAAAATATCATCTCCGAATCGGTGCTCCGCCCCCAATGCCGACCAAAGCATCGTGTTGGTCGCATCGTCATGACTTCGGTAGCGGTTCGTTGGAGTGCTTGAGCCTTCGGTCATAGTCGTCGAAGTGATAGTGTCACTATTATGATTAAACGTCACAGAGCCGTCATAGAGTATTTTAAGGCGTGAGGAGGGGGAGTAGTTGAGCTTTGCGCGCACACCTACGGAGCGATTTTTACTCCGATCATCACGCTCTTCATTGGTATCCAATGCTGTTTTATCGGTTACAATATCCGTCCGATCTTCTTTAATATTATTAGACGCGTTCAGATTCACCAAATACGAAACTTTATCGAGCTTCCCTTCTCGTTGAACATACGCGGTTTCGCTCAGATCCTCACCGTAAGCACCGAGTGTCACTTTTGCAGAGGTTCGTCCCTCCGCCTTTGGTTTTTTGAGAACGACGTTGACGATCCCCCCCATCGATTCGGCAGTGTACTCCGCCGAACCGTTGCTCATCACCTCGATCCGCTCGATCATATCGGGTGAAATCTGCTCCAGTGGGCTAACTCTTTTACTGGTTCCGGTCGAAGTCGCTTCACCGTCGATCATCACCACCGTGTATCCTTTACCCGGTGCGCTAGCGGGTCCTTTGCCATTTGGAATCGTTACTCCGGGGGTGCGTCGGAGAATCTCTAACGCATTCGCATCCCCATACTGGGTCAACTCCTCTGCTTTGATAATCCGTTTCGCGATAGAGTTATCCCGTCGCTCATCGATAGCGGTATAATCCTCCGCGATTTGGATTTTTTCCAAGGTAATAATCTCTTGCGCGCACACACTGCTAATCATAGCGGTAGCCGCAAGAATAGTTCGATAATTCATCATACTGTCCTGCTTATTTTTGTTTGTCGGTGACGATATAGAGTTGTTCATGCCCCAGACGTTTGAGAACATCCATTACACCCACAAAATTTTGAAATGCCGCATCTTTATCGCTATAGAGTACGACGGTCATCTCTTTACCCCCTGCAATAACCCTTTGTTCAAAATCAGTCAAGGTAATCGGTGTTTTCTCTTCTCCCAGCATCAACGTTCCGTCTTTTTGGATCGTGAGTTTCAGTTCCGATGGTTTATGCTCCGTCGCAGTCCCTTTGGCATCGGGGAGATCAACGGGGATAAGTCCGGTACGGATAAAGGTCGCCGTAGTGAGTACCATGACCAAAAGAACGAGCATAATATCGATAAAAGGGATGACGTTGATCGAATCAACTCTCTTCATTTTTTTCATGAGTTACCCTTTGTTTTTGATTTCCCACAAAGTTACAATGCGTTCCATCTTTCGAAGCAAAATGTTATAAAACACGATAGCAGGGATAGCAACCACAAGCCCCATCGCGGTTGCTTTAAGTGCCAAAGCCAATCCTGTCATGATTTTCTTCGGATCGACTGCCCCCACATCTCCGAGGCTGTAAAACGTGATCATGATCCCTAAAACCGTTCCAAGAAGTCCGACATAGGGTGCATTGGAACCGATGGTCGCGATCGTGCTGACGTTGTTTCCTAAATCAAGTTCGAGTTCTTCTTTAGTTTTATACGTTTCGATTCGAATCCCGCCGTACGTCATTATCCGCTCAACAAAAAGCCACAATGAGACAACACTCATCAGTACTAAAATTCCGATAATCCCATAATCAATTGCACTATGGGCAAATTCCAACCAACCGCTATTTTCCATTGTCTTATCCTTTTTATTGATGTTACTTTTCCGTTCGTGGTGAGCTTGTCGAACCATGAACCGTACACCCTTCGACAAGCTCAGGGCGAACGGTGAGTTATGTCAGCACTCTTTCTAACTTGCCGATTCACTCAAAAACGCATCACACGCCAACACCGCCGCACCGTAGGATGTCGTGATCTGCGGATATTCAGGGACAAAGATTTTATGCCCCAGCTCATTTTCGATTGCGTTCACCAGCCCATCATTGAGAGCAGGTCCTCCGTCGAAATAGACGTTCTCTTTGACCCCTACCCGTTTCACCAGTTTTACGATCCGTTTGGCGATAGAGTAGTGAACCCCAGAGACGATGTCTTCGACGCTGTGGTTATTCCCTAGCAATCCGATAATCTCCGATTCGGCAAATACGGCGCACGTACTGCTGATCGAGAGAGGAGTCCCCACCGATTTGAAATGGTACGCACTCAGCTCATCCACCCCTATCTCCAGATTCATCGCCACAACGTCGAGAAATTTCCCCGTCCCTGCCGCGCAACGGTCGTTCATGGCAAAATTGACGACATTCCCCTCGGCATCGAGTGAAATCGCCTTGCTGTCTTGTCCGCCGATGTTGATGATTGTTTTGATATTGCCATAACTTTTGGCGGCTTGTTGCGCACCGATGGCATTGGCGGTAATCTCGCTGATATTTTCATCCGCCTCTTTAAAAAGCTTTCGACCATATCCCGTAGCCACCGTATAGACCACCTCGCGCTCATCAATACCTAACTCTTTTAACAGCTCTGCCAACGCCTCTTGGGCGTATTTGTAAAACATACTCCCGCTCGCACTGATTTTATGCCCGACTAGATTTTTATTCTCATCCGCAACACTGATTTTAATCGCGGTAGATCCGATGTCAATCCCTACAAAATATCTCATTTTTTCATTCTCTTTCGATTTTTTAATGACTCGATAAACGCTTCAACCCGCGTCGTGAGCTGTCCGTGTTGTGAGGGGCTGTAATCGCTCTCGATGTAGAGAATCGGGATACCCTCTCGCTCCATTGCCGCCAAGACACTGCGCTGTTCCATCTCATACACCTGACACCCCGCAAACGCCTGATAGATCACCCCATCACCGCTGTAACTGCGCACCAGTTGGATGATTCTGCGGATTCGGTCATCGTTTTGGGTGAATATCGGGCAAGTACACGCTTTGAGATATTTATCCGAAACCGAATCGATCATATCGTAGAGATTCCACTCATCCACTGCCACCATATCGTTAAACATACGGTTCGAACTGCACGTCTCATCGGCGACGATAATTGCATCGCTCTGTTCGATAATAAGGGGGATTTTATAGTTGGGGAAAATCGGCGGTGAACCGGTATAGACGATACGCGGACTCGCTTTTCCAGCCACATTGATACCCTCACTCGCCCGTTGTTCCAACTCTGAAACCAGTTTTTCGACCGCACTTATCCACTCATCTATTTTGTCAAAGAAAAAAGCGTTGGTGACCAAAAACATATCGACACCCAAAATCGGAACCGCTTTGTTTTTTCGAAATTCGGTGAGCTTATGATAGAGCGATTGTGCATACCCCACCTTTTTGATCGCACTCTCCAGATTGGACCTTGTCAGCTTTTTCCCCTGAAATTTGGAGAGTTTCACGGCGAAACTTTTGACACTCTCGCGCCAGTAGTGACGACTCTCTTCACTCTCTTTGGTACGAGGAAATCCGACATCGATAATGGAATGACCCAAACTCTCGATGATCGCTCCCGCTTTGGTCTTTTGGTCGCACGTCGTCGGGGAAAAGGTGATATCGGGTTTATCGGAGAAATTATCCGAGGCAAACAGCCCTACCGTCGCCTTGACTAACGGACACGACTTTTGCGGCAACAGATCACCACCGATCTCATCGTCCGTATAAAACCCGTTACAGAGTCGGATTGGTACAGCGTCCAGTGCATAGATGATTTCCGAGGGGATTTGGATACACATCGTCCCGATTTTGGCTTTCCCCTCGTGGAGCGGTTGGTGATTGCAATAGACTTTTTCAAACAAATCGTAAAAATAGCCCATACTGCGGATCGGAGATTTAAAATCTTCTTTCAAGCTGTTCAAAACAGCAATGGCTTCCATCGCTTTATGGCGGTTTTGACGCTCTGCTGAGGTCTCAATCGTGTGTTCAGTGTGCATGATTCTCCTTATTCTGATCCATAGCCATCCGTACAAGAAAGCCTTCTTTGGTCGATTCGAAAATCGTTAGCCCCGCGAAGTTGGCTTCCAAACACCCATCCTCAGGACACGCCGCGACACATTTGAGACAGAGGGTACAATCTTCGGTGACTAGATTTTTGCTCGTCACATCGTCGGCAATTTCGAGAATATCCATATCGCACGCACGGTAGCAATCGCCGCATTTGGTACATTTTGAGCCATCTTTGTAAAGTTTGAGCAGTGCAGGTTTCGAGAAAACGTACTGCAACGCCGCCATCGGACAAAAATAACAAAAGAACCGTTTTTTGATAAACGATCCAACCAAAAATAGCCCCGTCATAATCATCCCGATGGTGGTCATGACGATATCGGTTTTCGAAGAAAAATCGATATAAAACTGGTTAAAATCCCCTGTAAATGCCGGAATCATCATCCGTCCTGGGCAAATATCGCAAAACGGCATCGAGAGACCGTTAGGGAGTTTCGGGAGTCCAAACACCGAGTTGGCGATCATCACAGGTAGAAGCAGCAACAAGATCAATAAAATGTATTTGATACTTTTGATCTTCCCGCGATTCGCCCATGAGTATTCGCTGTAACGGATTTTGGTTTTTTCACGTAACATCGTGAGCCAGTCTTGCATCGTCCCCAGAGGGCAGACGAAACCGCACCACCCTTTATTCAACACCCAAAACCACACTGCGAACATACCTAAAGAGATGAGAAACGCATACCCTGCATATCCGGCAAGGGTATCAAAGGTACTTTTGAGATCATGTTGAAGCTCACCGACATAGCATTTACCCCCTGTTCCCTCTCCGTTAAAGACACACGCAAATGTCGGGAGTTTATCGCCCAAATCGAGTCCGATATATCCACCGTAAACGATCAGGGCAAACGCAACGATCTGAAACCAAAACCGAAACCGAACGAGGTTCATATTATTGACGGCACGGCGGAGACTAAATTTATTCTTCGTCAAAATAGATCTCCTTGGGCGTTTTACGCTTGCGTCGTCGATTGTAATAAAGTCCTAGAGAAAAGACGAGTATTACCCCGATTACGGTAGCAAATGCTAATGTTTTGGATTCGTATTCGAGAGGGGTATCGCCGAACGAGAGGGGGATACTCATCGCGTAATGTACCGATGAATACGGCTTCCCATCATACACACCCGATTCATTAACATCATA
>NZ_JAQTYM010000036.1 GCF_028688295.1 Sulfuricurvum sp. | reverse complement strand
ACTCAAACGCACCATGCGCCGCAGTGCCCTTTTCTCTTTGATTAAAACCTTTTTAATTGCTCTAATCACTTTACCTATTGCCATCTTCGCCATCCCTTTTTTAAAACGTAGAGACATTAGAGGGGATGATTTCTTCGGTATGGGGGTCAATCTGGATAAAGAACCCAATACGACACCCTACCTCATCGATGAACTTGGGGTTCAAAAGCTTCTCATCCGTATTCCGTTATGGGAAATGGAGCGGCTCCATGAATACGTAACGTTTATTCGCAGTTTTGAAAACAAGCAGATCACCGTTGCGCTGCTCCAAGATCGCGAACACGTCACAACCCCTGATATGAGCAGAGATCATTTCATCCAGATTTTTGAAGCATTAGAGGGGATATGCACTACCTATGTGATCGGAAGTACTATTAACCGCTCAAAATGGGGATTTTTTAGCGTCAATGAATATCTCGATTTTTACGCGATTGCGTATGACCTCAAACAAAAACGCTTTCCCCACCTCAAACTAATCGGCTCACAGGTCATCGATTTTGAATTCCATTTTAGCGCCCATACCCTCTTTAACTGGAAAAATATTCGATACGATGCGATTGGGAGCCTCCTCTACGTCGATCGTCGTGGTGCCCCTGAAAATCTTCAAATGGGGTTTAACCTCGTCGAAAAAATCCGTCTCCTTGCCACACTCGCGCAAATGTCCCCTAAAAGCAATGGGGAGATTATCATCACCGAAACCAACTGGCCGATCACCAATACCGCCCCTTATGCTCCTACCAGTGAACATGAATGCGTGAGTGAAGAGGAATATGCCGATTTTATGGTTCGCTACCACCTCCTCGCCTTTGCCTCACAGCACGCATCGAGCGTGTATTGGCATCAACTCATCGCTCCGGGATATGGATTGATCGACAATCGTGAGGGTATCATCCGTAAGCGGAGCGCTTTTTTTGCCTATAAAATGATGCTAGAGCAAATGAGAGAAGCATCGATGGTGGGGTATGGTATCAAACAAGGACGCCACACGATGCTATGCGAAACACCGCATGGGCTTTTACACATCGAATGGCTCGAATCTGGAACACTCGACGTCCCATTAACCGAAGCGGTAGAAGTGACCTATAGGGATGGAAAGTGTGAAAACACTGATACCTTGAATCTGAGCAGTTCACCAATTTATTACACTACCGCGCTGGAACCTCTATGAAAATTCTCATTATCCTCCCAAATTGGCTCGGCGATGCCGTTATGGCGACACCTGCGATCGAAGCGCTTTGCACCCTCTATCCTGATGCAGAGCTGACGCTGGTCGGTTCCTACGTCAGTATCGAAGCACTTAAATATCATCCCCTATGCAAACGTCATTATGTTGATGAAACAAAAAAACAAGGGAACCGCTTTCTCAATACCTACCGATTTGCTAAAGCGTTAGGCAAACACGATATGGCGATTACGTTTCGTAATCAACTCCACTCCTCTCTTTTACTGTTTTGGAGTGATACACCGATCACAGCGGGGCGGAAAAGCTGGCATACGTCATTTTTGCTCAATCACCCCATCAAACCATCACACCCCGCTCATCTGGTAGAGCAATACCGAGATATAGCTCAATCCCTAACCCGTAAACCTCTCGTAATCGAACATTTAAAACTTCATATCCCATCCCATCACTATTCACGTCCAACGCTTGGAATCAATCCCGGGGCAACGTACGGCAGTGCCAAACGGTGGTATCCCGAAAAATTTGCCGAAGTGGCACGGGCGTATAGTGATCGTTTTGACATAATTCTCTTTGGTGGACCCAATGAAGTGGGGATGGCGAACGATATTGAATCACGTCTCAATGGAATCAATATCACCAATCTCGCAGGAAAAACATCCATAGCCGAACTGTGCAGTTTTATCGGTGGATTGGATCTCTTTATCACCAACGACAGTGGTCCTATGCACGTTGCAGCAGCCTATCAAGTGCCGACCGTCGCAATATTTGGTCCGACACGCCATTTGGAGACATCGCAGTGGATGAATGAGAAAAGCTATATTGTTCGACATGATATGAAGTGTGCACCGTGTATGAAGCGTGAGTGCCCGCTAGGACATCATGAGTGTATGAAAAACATTACGGCTGAAGAAGTTATAGAAGCGGTAAAAAAACTAATGTAATTTATCCTCTAAGCATCCAAAAAGCCGTGTTCGTGGCAGAAGTGCCAAACGATGCACGAGCGGTTTGCTTAGGGGATGAGGCTTTTTTGCTACTTTTTTACCGGTCTAAAAAAGTAGGTTAAAAATCGAGTCTCATCCCAAAATACCACGAATCATTATACGTCACATCACTACTTTTGAGATCCGTATCGATCTTGCGATACCCCACTTCAAGTCGTCCATTTTCAATCGGTTCAACATCGAGATGAATACGGGTTTCCAAATAACCATCCCCCTCTTTAAAACTCAATGCCGATGGAGCATAATAGAGTGCTCCGCCGAGATAAACAGGGAATGGAGCATTAATAGGTAATTCCAATTCCGCTTCTGCCCCCAGCGGAATAGCCGCATAACGACGACCGTCGATAGTCGTATATTCACCTTTGATCCCTAGACCTAATCTGAGTCCAGGAACTCCCTGAACCGGACGCATCACCATAAATGACACCTCCATCAACGGATCGGGATCATTGATTGTTTGAGAATTGTTATTATCCCCGTTTAAAAATCGAGCACCGATATAGGTATTACTCATCGCATTTCCCATACGCCCCATATCAAGACGAATTTGCCCTTCAACCTCTTTATCATTTACATTTGCTTCGATTTGATGCGCTGCGTAAGCGCCGCTGCTGATTAGAGCCATTAAAACTATTTTTTTTAACATGTTGTTCCTTCATTAATACGTGCAATCGTAGCGGTGGTACTTTTACCATCTACAAACTGCACCAATCGTAATTCTCCAGCAAATTCCGCTCCAACGACGCTTTTGCCTTCATAATCGCCCCCTTTTACCAAAATATCGGGTGCAATATTTTTAATCAATTCATGCGGTGTCTCTTCACTAAATAACACCACATAATCGACCGATTCGAGAGCCGCTAAAATATAGGCACGATCGGCTTCACTGTTTACGGGGCGAGTTGGCCCTTTGAGTTCTCTTACCGAACTATCAGAGTTAACCCCTACAATCAACACGTCTCCGTAACTTTTCGCCTCTTGAAGATATTTAACATGCCCCACATGGAGAATATCAAAACAGCCGTTGGTGAATACAACCTTTTTCCCCTCAGATTTCAAGCGCTTAGCGAGAAGATAAATCTCTTCTTTGGTTTTGATATGCTTGTCCGACGTACTTTGATGTAAGCTAGATTCATACACTTCTATTTCATTCAAGGTGACCGTAGCTGAGCCAATTTTTCCGACAACAACGGCAGCTGCATGATTCGCAAACGGCGCGGCTTCATCAATGGTATACCCGCAACTAAGGGCAAACGAAAGTGATGCGATTACCGTATCCCCTGCACCTGTGACATCATAAACCTCTTTAGCAACCGTTGGAAAACGGCGCATGCTCTTGTCATAGATAGCTATCCCATCTTCCGAGAGGGTAATCATCGAACATTCCAATGAACAGGTATCTTTCAGACTTATGAGAGCTTTTTGTAAACTTTTCTCATCATTAATAACAATACCGGTCGCTTCAGAAGCCTCTTTTTTATTCGGAGTTAGGAGATATGCCCCACGGTACTTACGATAGTCTTTCCCTTTTGGATCAACCAACACCTTTTTACTTGCCGCTTTTGCCGCCGCGATCACTCCGCCGGCAACCGCGTCGGTAATGACCCCTTTTCCATAATCGGAGAGGATAATAATGTCACAACTATCGATCACATCAATCACATACGAGACGATGGAGCGTTCACTCATTTTATCAATCACCTCTTTGGATTCATTGTCGTAACGCAAAATCTGTTGGTTCGAAGCGATAACTCGGCTTTTTTTGGAAGTTTTTCGTCCCTGCTGGAGTATTAATCCTTTGCTAGAAGCTCCGATAGAAGCGAGCATCGAGAGGAGTTCTTTTCCATTCTCATCATTGCCGATCACACCGGCAACGCTTACACGTGCACCTAGCGCGACAAGATTGTTAATAACATTCCCCGCACCTCCCAAAACGGTCGTTTCACGCGTAATATCCACAATCTGTACTGGAGCCTCAGGACTGATTCGTTCACACCCTCCCCACAAATAGTGATCAATCATCAAATCTCCGATGACGAGGATATGAGGCTGAGCGTTGTGTAACGATTTCATGAAAGCTCCTGCTCAAATAGACGCTTGATCTCCGGGACATACGCAGCGATCCCCTCCTCAAATTCAAACCGTGGGTTATACCCTAACACACTCTGCGTCGTTTCAATATCCGCTTCGGTATGAAACTGATAACGCCCAACGTATGGGTTCGGAATATATTCGCAAACATACGATGTCCCTAGTTCACGTTGCAGAATATCGACCATCGATTGAAATGAGCGCGCTTTACCCGTACCGACATTAAATACACCGCTTTCTTTTGGGTGCATGGCGAGGATATTGGCTTGGATAATATCTTCGATGTAAATAAAATCACGCAAAATAGCATCAGAGTTTTCAAAAAGTTTCGGATTTTTTCCCGCTAAAAGCTGATGAGCGAACTGCACCACCATCGACGAGGTTTTGTTCTTAAAAAATTCTCTCGGGCCGTAAACATTGAAATAACGCAATCCGACGATACTGATATGATCGTGAGCCGAAGCGTATTGATGGGCTAAATGATCCATCATCAGTTTCGAGAAACCGTAAACATTTTGAGGAGCTTCTCGTCCAACACGTTGTGGAGAGGGAGCATCACCGTACGTTGCACCGGATGAAGCATAAATCATATTAGCTCCGTGTACAACGGCGATATCGAGTAGGTCTTTAAACGCATTGACGTTCGTTTGGATCATGAGATCTTGTTCTAATGCCGTTGTATCCGAAATGGCTGCTTCATGAAAAATATAATCAAATTTATAATTTTGGGCAAGCTTTGCAAGGAGCAATTGATCATTAATATCACCGCTAATCACTTCACCGCTAAATCCGAGAAGATTTTTGAAATGTCCGAAACTTTTGAGGTTTCCGTTGGAGAGAGTCAAATTAGAGCGAAAAAGATCCAATACTACAATATGAGCTTGTGGAAAATGCTCCTGAAAATAAAAAGCGAGGTTTGAGCCAATAAAACCAGCCCCTCCCGTGATCAAAATGGTTTTTCGGTTTAAATCTACGTCACTGTAGCGCATAAAGAGTCCTTAGATAAAGGTAGTGTCATATTGTAACAAACTCTTTATTAAAGGTTAAACAGTTAGAGTGATTTAAGATTGATAGGAATATAATAGCGTTCAAATTTTTAATGGAGAAAACAAATGAAAAAAATTGCTCTTGCAATGTTGTTCGCTGGCGTATCTTTGATGGCTGCTGATGGAAAAGCTTTGGCTGGTAAATGTGCTGCTTGTCATGGTGCTAGCTTCGAAAAAGTAGCTCTTGGTAAATCTGCAGTTGTTAAAGGTCAATCAGCTGGTGCTATCGAAACTTCACTCAAAGGTTACAAAGCTGGTACTTTGAACAAAGCCGGTATGGGTGCATTGATGAAAGGTCAAGTTGCTACTATGTCAGATGCTGATATCAAAGCTCTTGCTTCTTACATCGCAGGAATTAAGTAATTATTTAATTCACAAAGGGAGCAAAGCCCCCTTTGCTACGCTAACGCTAGGTTCTCTTCAGCAGAGAGCTCACGTGCAGCAAACCGCACTTCATCCTAACAAATCTCCGTTCCTTTAAAATAATGCGTCTAGCAACGAGAAATTAATTTTTTTTGTTTTCAAAAATTTTAAACAATATTATAACTTTACTCCACTATAATACCGAAACTCGATTATGCATTATTGGTCATAATCATAAAAATTATATCAAAGAGGTTTTTTGGAATCGGATTTACGATCCGCTGCAATGGTTATTGCAGCATTATTTTTAGTTTTACTCAACGGTTTTTTCGTCCTTTCGGAATTTGCTATCGTCAAAGTGAGGCGTAGCAAGCTCGAAGAGATGGCAAAACAAGGCAAACCCAATGCTTCTTTAGCACTCAAGATGTCAAATTCCCTTGACACCTATCTCAGTGCTACACAACTGGGAATTACCCTCTCGTCTCTTGCTTTAGGTTGGATCGGTGAACCAGCACTAGCGAGGCTGATCGAACCGACTTTTACCTATTTCTTTGGAGACAACCCTGTATTATTGCATACGGTTAGTTTTACCATCGCATTTACTGTTATTACTTTTCTACACGTTGTTTTTGGAGAGCTGATTCCTAAATCGGTCGCTATTGCAAAAGCGGAAACAATGGCGTTGATCATCGCGAAACCTTTATACCTATTTTGGCTTTTGTTTTTTCCCCTTATCCGCTTTTTCGATATCGTGGCCTCATTTTTTCTCAAAAGAATGGGCATTACACCAGCATCCGAACATGAGTTAGCTCACTCTGAAGAGGAGATTCGAATCATCGTCAATGAAAGTTTCAGAGGTGGATACATCGACTCCGTAGAGAGTGAAATCATCAAAAATGCCGTTGATTTCTCTGAAACCGTAGCGAGAGAGATTATGACTCCGAGAAAAGATATGGTGTGTATCAATTCGGAAAAATCGTTTGAAGAGAATGTTTCTCTGATCACAACAACACGCTATACCCGATATCCCTATTGCCACGGCGGTAAAGATAATATTAGCGGTATGATTCATACCCGTGATTTGCTAAATAGCGCGTTGAACCATCAAATTGTTGATATGGCTCAGTTTGCCAGACCAATTATCATGGTCCCTGAAAATGCTTCGATTTCCAATATTTTGACAAAAATGAATAAAGAACGTATCCATATTGCTTTGGTCGTAGATGAATATGGCGGCACATCAGGATTACTGACGATGGAAGACATCCTCGAAGAGATTGTCGGAGACACTAGCGATGAACACGATAGCAACAATGAAATGATCCGTAAAATTGATGAGTATACGTATGAATTTGACGGGATGGTTAATCTTGAAAAAGTTGAAGAGATTATGGAAGCCGTTTTTGATGAAGCAGAGCAATCGGTAACGATTGGCGGAAGAGTTTTTAACCTGATCGGTCGATTACCTGAAGTTGGTGATATTACCAATGACGAAATTTGTAGTTATGAGATTTTAGAGATCAATCACAAACGGATTAAAAAACTTTTATGTAAAAAACTGGTGAATGAAATGACCCAAAAGTAGAGACCTTTTTACTCCGGTCGATACGCTTCAGTTTTATTCACTGACTCTTTTTTACGCTGTTGATTCGCTGCATCGTTGAGTTCACTCTCATCATCATACTGTACTTGATTCATCATTTTTTTCTCATCGTCAAACTGACCGTTTTTGATTCCCCATAAAAATGCGGCCAATGCGATAGCCCCTAAAAAAAGCGATGCACCGAGCATCATTGCCACTACCCAAGAATCCATAATAACCTACCTTTTATACACCAAAGGAATACATCCCTTTGGTTACGTTAACACTGGGTTCTCTTCGGCAGAGAACCCGCGCGCAGTAAACCGCACTTACAATTTTACCTTTATTTATACAACCAACGTACTCGCATCGAGTTTCCGACAACGAGGAGCGAACTAAATGACATTGAAATCGCGGCAATGAGAGGGATCACATACCCCATCATCGCAAGAGGGATCGTAATCGAATTATAGACGAGTGAAATCCCAAGGTTTTGTTTGATAAGCCCATAGGTTTTACGGCTGATCACGAATGCTTCGGCGAGCGAAGTCAACGAATCGTTCATCAATACCACATCACTCACCTCGATCGCGATATCACTGCCATTTCCCATCGCAATCGCGATATCCGAAGCAGCCAGTGCCAACAGGTCATTAACCCCATCCCCCGCCATCACGACAATATGTCCCAGCGCATGAGCTGACTCGATAAAGTCCGCTTTACCATCAGGGGTTAAATGCGCATAAACTTCTTCAATCCCGACCTCATGAGCAACTCTCAGAGCCGCCGCTTCATGATCTCCCGTCAGCATCACCACACGAAGATTCAAGTTTCTCAAAACTTCGATAGACTCTCGTCCTTTTTCTTTCGGAAGGTCGCGTAACTCATACATCGCAACCAATCGATTCTCTACGGCATAATAAAAAATACTTTTATCGCTCGTAGAACCCACTTCAATCCCGAGTTCTTGCATCAAAAGGGCATTCCCCCCGGCGATCATAGCCCCCTTAGAGCGTCCAACCATTCCGCGAGCGGGAATCTCGCGCGCCTCTTCGATAGTGCCGGGCTCAATACTCTCTTCACTCCGTTCCAGATACTCCATCACCCCTCGACTGATCGGATGCTTCGAGGAGGAGACGAGAGTATGCAAAGCACCCGTATCAAAAGGGGTGTGAATCGTGGCATAAACCACTTCAGGACGTCCCATCGTGATCGTCCCCGTTTTATCCAGAACTACCATCGTTGCTTTTGCCATCGTCTCGATCTGTGCCGCCGATTTAAACAAAATCCCCCGCTTAGCCCCGAGTGCCAATCCTACCAACGTCGCCACCGGAGTCGCAAGAGCCAGCGCACACGGGCACGCGATGATAATAACCGAGATCCCCACCATGAGGGAGCGGTCAAAGGTGTGCGGCCAAAAATACCATGTCCAAAAGGTTGCTATCGCCAAAAATAAAATGGTGGAAGAGAAATGCTGAGAGAGGCGATTCGCCAGCTGCTCAATCGAGGGTTTCTGCGCCATAGCATTCTCGAGCAAGTTGACAAGATTAGAGAGGGTCGAGTGGGCAAAATCTTTGGTA
This sequence comes from Sulfuricurvum sp., assembly GCF_028688295.1. Lineage (GTDB taxonomy): Bacteria > Campylobacterota > Campylobacteria > Campylobacterales > Sulfurimonadaceae > Sulfuricurvum. Next base: position 13,213 of record NZ_JAQTYM010000036.1, on the reverse strand, counting down.
GAACGATAATGGATCAGGGCATCGATACTCGTCGTTCCACTGATGATTTTGTCCCCAAGACGTTTAAAGATCGGCTCCGATTCTCCCGTGAGATTACTTTCATCGAAGCTCCCCTCCCCTGAAATCACTTCGCCGTCAATTGCGGAACGTTCACCGCTTCGGATAAGTATCACATCTCCTACTTTTACCTCATTCACATCGACGGAGCGGATAGACTCCCCCTCCACAATACTCACTTCGCGCGGAATATGTTTACCGATGATATCGAGGGTATCGGCGGCATTTTTACGGCTAAGCACCTCGAGAAATTTTCCAAAGAGGACAAAGGTGATGATCATCGCCACCGAATCGAAATAGGCTTCCCCTTTTTCAAACAGGGTGATATAGATAGAATAGAGATAGGCCAAACTCGATCCCGTAACGACGAGTAAATCCATCGTCACTGCATGATTACGCAACCCGTAATAAGCACCACGATAAAAAATCCATCCGCTGTAAAAGAGTACCGGAGTCGCCAACACCCACTCGGCAATATTCAAAATGGTCTTAATATCTTGTGTAATTCCCGTAAAATACCCCGCGTATTGAGCCACGGCAATCCACATCATATTCATCGTCGCAAACGTTGCAACCGCCATACGGAGATAATAATCTTTCCGCTCTTTATTGGCACGTACTTCTTGAAGTGAAGAGTCATACGGGAATGCGTTGTATCCGATGGCACGGATCATATCGATAATTGCAGAGAGCTTGACCGATTCAGGGTTCCACGTAATACGCGCTTTATTGTTCGTATAGTTGATATGCGCCTCGATAACCCCTTCCATTTTATGGAGTGCCTTTTCATTGAGCCATACACACGCTGCACAATGTATCCCCTCGATGACTAAAGAGACTTGAGAAAGCCCCTCTTTGGTGGTCGTTACAAACCGCTCACTAAACGCAGGGGTATCGAAATTGGAACTCGCTTCGAACTGCTCAGTAGGAGGAGAGAGGGTTGTATCCCCCATTTTAGAGTAAAAACTTTCCAACCCTTCATCTTTGAGGAGGTGAAAAATTCCGCGACACCCATTGCAACAAAAGCGATATTCACCATCATGGATCATTACATCATCGCTAAATTCCAGATGACAGTGATCGCATTTAACTTTAGACATATTCGAACTTCCCTGCGATCTTATTTTTTTTAACCTGTTTAAAACTGCTCATAACACCTTGAATCACAATGTGCACCCCTACCGGTGCATGTTGTGCATATCCCATCGCCATTGCCATATTTGCCGTAGCCTCTATCGGATCAATACCAAAAGGGATCATTGCACCGGTAAACACAACAACTTTATCCAATCCTAAACTGTCCACATAAGTTGCACTTAGATCCATCGTGTCGGTTCCATGAATTACGATAATCGTTTTTTCATCGGCATGCATGATCGTTTGTGCCAACAAGGAGCGATCGTGATTATCCATCTCCAAAGAGTCTTTATAAATAACTCCTTGAAGAGAAATATCAACCGCCAAAGAACCCAATATTGCTTCAACCGCTGCATTATCTTTTGGAACAAACAATTCTCCACGTATCGGATCATACCGCTTGTTAAATGTGCCGCCCGTATTAATGATACGCATCAAAGTAACTCCCGTAATGAGTGGATTATTGTATTCGCTTTTGAACTATCGGCTTCTGTAGATAAGAGAATATTCATCCCGACCCCCGCTTTAAGTGAAGCTTCAATATCTCGTTCATTATCTCCGATCATCACTGATGCCGCCATATCAAGCTCATATTCTCTCTGTGCAGAGAGAAACATTCCCGGTTCAGGCTTACGACAGTCACAGGTACCGTCAATACTCTCATGGTGAGGGCAATGATAAATATGGGTAATCGTAATACCAAGCCCTTTAAAATGTTCCACCATCCATCGGCTCAGATGAGCGAAATCTTCCTCGGTGTAATAGCCCCGTGAAATCCCCGATTGATTGGTAACGATAATAATGAGATATCCTTGCTCTGCATAAGCACGACATACCTCTACGATTCCATCCATAAGTTCAAAATCTTCGATTTTATGCAGATAATTTTTCTCAATATTTACAACACCGTCACGATCCAGAAACAGGGCTTTATTCACCTTATGCTACTCCGCCGCCAAAAAGCTCTTTTTCGATGATATCGCAGAGGATATGTCCGATCAAAATATGAGACTCTTGGATACGTGGCGTAGCATTAGAGGGGATAATAATCGCATAATCGGCCATCGCTGCCATTTTGCCACCGTCACGTCCGACGAGGGCAACCGTAGTCACACCTCGATCTTTCGCCGATTCAAACGCGTTAATGATATTTTGCGAATTTCCCGACGTGGAGATACCGATAAAAAGATCACCCTCTTGCGCCATCCCCTCCAACTGACGGGAGAATACTTTGTCATAGCCGTAATCGTTTCCGATTGCCGTAAGGTTAGAGGTATCGGTTGTCAGTGCCAATGAGGGGATAGAGGGACGATCAAACCCATAACGCCCCACCAATTCCGCTGCGATATGCTGTGCATCAGCCGCCGAACCGCCATTTCCTGCCAACATTGTTTTTTTGCCGTGACGATACACTTCCACACACGCTTGCGCTACGGTGACGATCATCTCCAAAAGTGCCTCATTTTCTAAAATAGCTTGCTTGGTCGCTGCCGAATCGGCGATTTGTTTGATAATATAATTTTTCATTTGTGTTTCCTTTAGTACGTAATACCCGTAACCGAACGGACTTTTTCCATAATCGGTTGCGCTTGAGCACTCGCTTTTGCCGCACCCAGTTTCAAAAGTTCACGCACTTCGTCTTGATTGTTTTCGAAATGCTCACGACGTTCACGATAGGGACGAAAGTATTCCCAAATCACATCATGAGTATAGAGTTTGAAATGACCATGCCCCTCGCCGCCTCGCTTATAGCGATCTTGAAGTGCTGAACACTCTTCATAATCCAAAAAGAGTTTGGCGATGTTATAGACATTGCACCCCTCAAATTCTTTCGGATCTTCCATCGGTACCGCTTCGGTCACAATCTTTTTGATAATCTTGGACTGCATTTTTTCTTCACTAAAAATCGGAATCGTATTGCCATAACTCTTCGACATCTTCTGCCCGTCGATTCCCGGAACGGTGGCTACGTTCTCATCGACACGAAACTCTGGGATCGTAAAAATATCGCCGTATTGGTTGTTAAACTTGATCGCGATATCACGGGCAATCTCAACGTGCTGAATCTGATCTTTCCCAACAGGTACCACCTCTGAGCCGAACAACAAGATGTCAGCCGCCATGAGGACAGGATAGGAAAAAAGACTATGATTACTTGCAATCCCTTTGGCTACTTTGTCTTTGTAGCTGTGGGCCCGCTCCAACAATCCCATCGGAGTAAAGCCGGAGAGGACCCAATAAAGCTCTAGCACCTCTTTCACATCCGACTGTACCCAAAAGGTACTTTTCTGCGGGTCCATCCCCAGCGCTAAAAAATCCGTTGCCGCTTGCATTGTCAGCTTAGATAACCGCTCACCCTCGCTGAGAGAACTCATCGCATGATAATTGGCGATAAACGCAAATACCTCATGATCGTTTTGTGATTCGATCATTGCTTTGATCGAACCGAAATAGTTCCCAATATGTAAATCACCTGATGGTTGAATACCCGTTAATACTCGCACAATAACTCCTTGAACATAAAGTAATTTTACCGCAGAGTCTCTTAAGCTTCCTCTTAAGAAAAGATATGCTATATTTTTCCATAGTTCAACACAAAAGGATTTACAATGAATGTCCAAATTCGCTCCAAAGAAATAAAACTTACTCAACATCTAAACGACCATATTGCACTCGCTATTGAAAATTTCAAGCGTTATCATTTAGACATTACAACGGTCAATGTTATGATCACCAAAGAGAAAAAAGGGGTCGGTGTCGAATTTGACATGCACATCGCCCATGCACAACCCGTCGTTATTTCCGATGTCGATGAAGATATAGATACTGCCATCGATATGGCAATTGAGCGTGCCAACAAAGCTCTTCGCCGCCTCCATGACAAAGTCAAAGATCACCATGCCACCTCGCTTCGTGAAATTGAGCTTGTTGAAGAGGCTGCGGAGTAATCCATGTCTAAAATCAATGTCGTTTGCCCCCATTGCGGGGGCGTAAATGCCATTCCTCTAAAAGAGACTTATGCAAAAGCCGCCTGCGGTCACTGCAAAGGCTCCCTTCTCGATACCAAACCCATCTCCGTAGACGCATCGTCGTTTGATCGGTTAATGCTCAATGATGAACGACTTATTATCGCTGATTTTTGGGCACCGTGGTGTGGACCGTGTCGAAGCATGGCACCCTCGTTCGAAGAGGCGGCACGTCAATTTCCCCTCAAAGCCCAATTTATAAAAATCAACACCGAAGAGCAGCAGCATCTCGGAGGACGTTTCGGTATCCGATCCATCCCCACGGTCATCGCCTTTAGAAATAACCGTATCGTCGATCAGTTCAGCGGTGCCTTACCGACTCCTCAAATTATCGCTTTTGTCAAAAAACACCTATAGCGATTAATCTTTTTTAGATACCCTACCGTTTAATTTCACACTCACAGGATGGTAAGCATGTACAATTGGATGCTTTGGTTTCATATTATTTCGATGGTTTCATGGTTTGCGGTGCTCTTTTATCTCCCCCGTCTTTTCGTTTACCACGTTGAAAATGGAACGAATCAAGGATTTATCGAGGTCGTCGAAGTGATGGAGATGAAGATTTATAAATACATCGGAGTTCCCTCTTTTTGGGCAACATTACTCTCCGGGATTGCGTTGATCGCTATGTCGACACAGCAGTATAACGGGGTTAATGTATTTCAAATGGGGGGATGGATGCACGCCAAACTGACGCTAGTAGCTGTTTTGACCGCCTATTTTTTCTCTCTCGGACATTACCGCCTCAAGCTCAAAGAGAACACAGCCTATAAAAGTGGAAAGTTTTTTCGGATATATAATGAAATTCCGACGCTCTTACTGATGGGGATCGTTGCTCTCGTCGTCGTTAAACCGTTTTAACTCTCTCCGTTCGTGTTCTTTCTCCGTTCGCCCTGAGCCTGTCGAAGGGTAAACGGAGTTTTATTTCTCCCGTTCGTGGTGAGCCTGTCGAACCATGAACATCCCCTTATAAATATTCACCCTTCGACTAGCTCAGGGCGAACGGAATAATAAAGGACAATCATGCCTTTTCACGTCTACATCCTCCACTGCTCCGACAACAGTTACTACACAGGTCACACCGATAATCTCGAAAAACGTCTCGCTGAACATATAAGCGGGGCGATACCGAGCTGTTACACATTCAAACGCCATCCCCTCACATTAGTTTTCTCGCAAGAATTTCCTACTCGTCAAGAAGCTTTAGCATCGGAACAACAGATAAAAGGGTGGAGCCGTAAAAAGAAAGAGGCGATGATTCGAGGGGATTGGGAAGAGGTGTCGAGGTTGGCTAAGTCGGTTTAGATGTCTCCGTTCGTGGTGAGCTTGTCGAACCATGAACATCTATGTGTATATTATTCACCCTTCGACAAGCTCAGGGCGAACGGGAGAATTAAATCTTTTCGTCTCGTCATTCCCGACTTGAACGAGAATCCATCTCATTTTTTTCATAAACATATAAAACAAGAAAAATTACTGCCGCGAATAAATGAGCTACTAATCCAAAAAATGACCATAAAATATATTTTTGATTCAATTGTTTAGATATAACATAAAGCCAAATAGCAACCACTACATGATGCAAATGGCTGAATACAATACTTATCCCTATCGAAGACCATAAGATAATCGAGGATAAATCATGAGATGCTTTGATGTATGATGTCAATATATAATCTATAAGCAAAGCAACTATAATAGCTGGTGCATACCAATAGATTAATCTTTCGATTTCTTTTCGCATATTCATATTTTCACTCATAATTATGATTTTTTGTTTCAAAGTAAATTATAGCGTAACCGATGAGTAAATTTTGTATGTATATTAAAGCTAGATTCCCGATCAAGTCGGGAATGACGAAGAAGGCATCCGTTCGCCCTGAGCTTGTCGAAGGGTAAACGGAGGGAGTTCATGGTTCGACAAGCTCACCACGAACGGGAGAATTATCGAAATAAGGGAGTGGAACTTACCACATCGACCGAGTTTTATGCGGTTTTGGTCTTCGATTAGTATTTTTCGCTTTCGCTTTGAAGAGTACCGGAGTCCCCTCGAAATCAAACTGCTCTCGTAACTGATTCGTCAAATATCGGCGATAACTGAAATGCAATCCTTGCGGTTTGTTCATGATGAGCGCAATACGCGGTGGGCGGATATCGTACTGCGTTGCGAAGTAAAGACGGATATTCATACCGTTGATACTCGGCAAGATATGTTTGCGCATTGCAGTTTGGATAACCTCGTTGAGTTTACCGGTAGAGATACGCTGTGAATAGTTCTCATTGATTTTGAGGAGCATATCAAAGATTTTATGTACCCGTTGCTTACTCTGTGCGGAGATGGTAACGATTGGGGCATAACTCAAAAATTTAAAGCGATCGCGTACTTCTGCGATGATTTTGTCATAGTCCTCTCGCGGTGCCATATCCCATTTATTAAGAACGATCAAACACGCGAGACGATTTTTATCGACAAACCCTGCGATTTTCTCATCCAAATCCATAAACGGCTGTGACGCATCGAGAACAAGGAGGGCAATATCTGCCGTTTCCAACATCTCTTCGGTACGCATAAGGGCGTATTTTTCGATTCCGAGAATTTTCCCCCGTTTACGAATCCCTGCGGTATCAATAAAAGTAATCTGTTTATCCGCATACTCTATCGTTTCATCGATTGGGTCGATGGTTGTCCCCGCGACAGAACTAACCACCGAACGATCTTCTCCAAGCAATGCGTTAAGCAATGAGCTTTTCCCGACGTTGACACGACCGATGATCGCTACTTTCATCTGATTAACATCACCCGCTTCGTACTCTTTGACGATTCCGCGATACGCCTCTTCGAGTGCTTCGATCGAGGTTTCCTCTTCTTCATCATCCTCTTCAGGAATAAAGAACCCATCGTCCTCATCCTCATCGAATTCTTCATCATCCGAAGAGGCTTTTAATGCCGCATCGAATCCATCCATATCATCATCTTCTGCCATTTCGGCTTCAGGTTTAACGATAGCAGATTCAGGAAGTTCCGAAGCGATCCAATTTAAAAGAGGCAAAACTGAACGGTTATGAGATACCGAAATACCAAAAATGCGTTCGGTTCCAAACTCATAATATTCCCAAAGCTTCTCTTGCATCTTGTCATTATCGATTTTATTAACCACCAACGCAATCGCTTTTCCCATCGATTCAAGTTCATAAAAAAGCTTTTTATCATCCTCTTCGGGGAGACTCTTACCGTCCACCATAAAGAGAATAATGTCCGCTTCATGTGCCGCTTTGAGAGATTTTTCTTTGATTCGATCAAAGAGCTCACACCCCTCATCCAATCCACCCGTATCGAGAATTTCGACCTCTTTGTCCACCACTACGGCAACACGTTTTTTGACATCACGTGTCGTCCCTGCTTGCTCAGAAGTGATCGCATCACGTTGTTTGAGCAAACGGTTAAATAGAGAACTTTTCCCGACGTTCGGACGACCGATAATCGCTAATTTTTTCATAGACTTCCTAGTATTTATGCCTTTGCGAGACGCTAATCTCGATTGGCTGCGCTTATGTTGCGTTTTAGTGCTGCGCTTTAATTGATATTTTATTATAGCGCAGATGCCCTTATGATATGATTTCAAAATGATATACTATGATTATAAACGATTTTGTGCCGACATCCAAATATTGGGCGAACAATGCACATCCTTCCAACCAGACACCATTATCGCCATAGCACGCGGAGGGATGACGCTCGCGCATGCCCTCTCCATGAGTTTAAATATCCGTAATCTACAAAGTATCCGTGTAGAGAGCTACGATGGTGATACACAACGTGAAAACGTTACGATTTTAGGAATGTGCGATCTTAGTAATTCCAAACGGGTTCTCATAGTTGATGACATTGTGGACAGTGGACAAACACTCGCAACTCTTATCCCTATTTTAACTGCAGAATATTCCCATTGCGATTTTAAAATTGCAACCCTATTTATGAAACCTACTGCACTTGTTCAACCCGACTTTTTCTTACATGAAGCTACGGATTGGATCGATTTCTTTTGGGAACGAGATTATCTGCAAAGCATTTAAAAAACTTAAAACACAATACGATATAATCCGCTCAACCACAAATATTTAACATTTCCTCTAAGGATATATATGCCTAAAGAATACATTTTCACCTCTGAATCGGTCACCGAGGGACATCCCGATAAAATGGCAGATCAGATAAGTGATGCAATCTTAGACTACATCATCGAACACGATCCTAAAGCACGCGTAGCCTGTGAAACCCTTGTTTCAAACGGTTTTTGTGTTATAGCCGGTGAGCTTAAGACTACAGCTTATGCCCCAATGCAAGAGATCGCTCGCCAAGTCGTTCGTGAAATCGGTTATACCGATGCAACTTATGGATTCGATTACCGCTCATGCGCTGTTTTGAACGGTATCGGGGAGCAATCACCGGATATCAACCAAGGCGTTGACCAAGAAGACGGTGAAATCGGTGCGGGAGACCAAGGATTGATGTTTGGTTACGCATGCAAAGAGACCGAAGTATTAATGCCGTTGCCGATTTACCTCTCTCATCGTCTTGCAGAGCGTTTGGCGCAAGTACGCAAAGAGGGGATCATCCCATACCTTCGTCCCGATGGCAAAACCCAAGTAAGTATCAAATACGTTGATGATAAACCGGTATCCGTTGAGACGGTTGTTGTATCAACTCAGCACGCCCCTGAAATTTCTCAGGAAAAGCTTCATGCCGATGTTATTGAAGAAGTGATCAAATATGTAATCCCCGCTGAACTCATGTCTCCAAATATCGTCTATCATATCAATCCTACAGGAAAATTCGTTATTGGCGGTCCTCAAGGCGATGCAGGACTTACGGGACGTAAAATTATCGTGGATACTTACGGCGGGGCATGTCCTCACGGCGGTGGTGCCTTCAGCGGAAAAGACCCGACTAAAGTGGACCGTTCTGCCGCTTACGCTGCCCGCTATGTTGCTAAAAATCTTGTCGCATCCGGCGCATGTGAGAGAGCAACAATTCAAGTATCGTATGCCATCGGGGTTGTTCAACCCATCTCCATTATGGTTAATTCCCACGGAACCGCCGTCGTGAGCGAAGAAAAAATCGAAGCGTGCGTTAAAGAGCTATTCAATCTTACCCCAAAAGGGATCATTGAATCGCTTGATCTGCTGCGCCCGATTTATCGAAAAACAGCAGCATATGGTCATTTTGGACGCGAACTTCCTGAATTCACATGGGAAAAAACAGACAAAGTGGATGCAATCAAAGCCTATCTAGGTCTCTAACTTAGACTTCCGTAACACTCTGCAAATAATCTTCATTCACCCGCCTTATTTTTTAGGTGGGTTTAAAATTCTTCTGTTATAGTTACCTCATATTTATCAACCAAGGAGAACCCTATGGCAGTAGTCATTAATGATACCTGTATTAACTGCGGCGCTTGCATCGACGAGTGTCCGGTAGAAGCGATTGTAGACGAGGACGATAACCCAACAGGTGAAGAAGTCTATTACGTTTATGCTGACAAATGTGTCGAGTGTGTCGGGCACCATGATGAGCCTGCATGTGCGACAGCGTGCCCTACTGAGGGTTGTATTACATGGGATGAAATCGGTGCTAGCCCAGCTCACCGTGATGATGTTACCGCTGATATGCGTTCTTCAAAAGCAAACGTCGTTAACTAATACATTTCATGATCAAAAGGAATTTTTTCCTTTTGGTTACGCACTTTTTACCCTTATTTCTCTCTTTCTTCATCTTTAATCTTACTTAAATTATTGTTTCGCTATAATCCCGTTCTATTTTTTACACACAAAACAGGAGCATTGATGGAACAAACATTGTCAATCATCAAGCCAGACGCCGTAGCAAAAGGTGTCATCGGTAAAATTTTGGATCGTTTCGAAAGTAACGGCCTTAAAATCGCGGCTATGAAAAAAGTTCAACTCTCACGTCAAGACGCAGAAGCGTTTTACGCAGTACACGCTGCACGCCCTTTCTTCAACGATCTCGTTGACTTTATGGTAAGCGGCCCGGTTGTTATCACCGTTCTTGAGGGTGAAAATGCTGTTCTTAAAAACCGTGACTTGATGGGTGCAACAAACCCTAAAGAAGCAGCAGCGGGAACTATTCGTGCAGATTTCGCTGAAAATATCGATGCAAATGCAGTTCACGGAAGTGACTCTGCTGAAAATGCGGCAATTGAAATCGCATTTTTCTTTTCAGGGCGCGAAATTTCGTAATTGCCATGAAAATAGCATTTAGAAAATTGGGCTCACAACCGCTTCATTTTGAGGCAAATAGTGACAATGCTCATTTTTCAGGTGATTTAATCCTGAAAAAAAGCAATCTTGCCCAATTAAACGGTACAATTACAGGGAGTATTTCGATTCCCTGTGACCTTTGTGCCGAAGAGGTAGAAAGATCTTTAAACGAAGATATCTCTTTTTGCCTTAGCGATGGGATTTATGAAGGAAACGACGAAGAGTTAGATGTCGTCGAAATTGACCAATCAATGATTGACTTGGAAGAGCTTCTAAAATCGGAAATCGAACTGATCAAAAGCGACTATTTTTGTTGCAAAAACTGCGAAGGGACCTCGTTAGATCGGGAGTTCTAAATGCAAAACTGGGTATCCTCTCTAAGGAAATACAGTGTTAACATAGCCAAGGGGATATATCTCCTTGGTGTTTAAATCTAAAAAAGAAAGGGATAAATACTATGGCAGTACCTAAAAGAAGAGTGAGTCATTCACGCGCCGCAAAACGCAGAACTCACTATAAAATTTCTCTTGCACGTCCGGTTAAAGATAAAGACGGCACGTACAAATTGTCTCACTATGTTAATCCAACAACCGGTGAGTATAAATAATCGATGATTAGAATTGCAATTGATGCAATGGGCGGGGACTTCGGTCCCGAACCGATTGTTAAAGGTACACTTGAAGCACTTAGAGAAAAGAGTTTTCAAGCAATTCTAGTTGGTAAAAAAGATGAGATTTTATCTTTATTACCCAAGGGCTATAAAGATAAGATTTTAATTGTCGAAGCGAATGATGTTATCGACATGGGTGACGCTGCTACTGACGCACTCAAACGTCAAGAAAGCTCTATCTATAAAGCAATTGAACTGGTCCGCAACGGTGAAGCAGATGGTGTTGTCAGTGCGGGTCATAGCGGTGCAACCATGACATTGGCAACACTGCGCCTCGGACGGCTCAAAAATGTTTTGCGTCCTGCATTGGTAACCTCAATGCCGACCAAAAGTGGCAAACGCAGTATCTTGATGGATGCCGGTGCCAATGTTGATTGTAAAGCAGAACACCTTTTTCAATTTGGCATTATGGGGTACTACTACGCTCAAGATATGTTCAAACTAGAGAATCCCCGCGTAGGATTACTGGCTAATGGTGAAGAAGATTCCAAAGGAAACGAAGTCACCAAAGAGACGTTTAAATTGCTTGAAGGTCAAAAAGGCTTCATCGGTAACGTAGAAGGTAACAATATCTTCGATGGCAGCTGTGATGTCATCGTTTGTGACGGATTTATTGGTAACCTCGTTCTCAAAGCATCCGAGGGAGTCGCTTCAACGATCGGTTACTTTATTAAAGAGTATATCCGAAAATCGCCGGTTGCAATTACCGGTGCACTGTTGATGCGTAAAGTATTTAAATTACTCAAAAAGCAGATTGATTATGCTGAAATCGGAGGAGCACCTTTGGTTGGTATCAAAGGGTGCGCTATCGTTAGTCACGGTAAAAGTAATCCAAAAGCGATTAAAAATGCTATTTTTCAAGCGATTCTTTATGTCAATACCGGCGTAAATGAACACATTGAAAAACGTCTAGAAGAGCTAAAAAAATAAACGTCGATCCCTTATAAAGGCTAATTATGTACGCTGCGTTTCGTTCCATCGGAGCTTATGTTCCCTCTAAAATCCTTACCAATGCTGAGCTTGAAGTAATGGTAGATACCACGGATGAGTGGATTACAAAACGCACCGGAATCAAAGAGCGTCATATTGCTGCAGAAAACGAAACAACCAGTGACATGGGAGTTAAAGCGGCTGAAAAAGCGATTGAGCGCTCAAGAATCGATAAAAGCCAAATCGATATGCTCATCTGTGCAACGATCTCCCCCGATTATTTTTGTATGCCCTCAACAGCAACTATCATCGCTACAAAACTCGGTCTAGAAAAAATCACCGCTTTTGACGTATCCGCTGCCTGTACCGGATTTGTCTATGCTCTGAGCATTGCAAAAGCATTTATCGAATCGGGAATGAAGAAAAATGTCCTCATCGTAGGAGCTGAACGCCTTAGCACGATTACCGACTACACCGATCGTGGAACCTGTATCCTCTTCGGTGACGGTGCTGGCGCAGCGGTAATCAGTGCAACAAACAATAAAGCAGAGGCCATCATCGATATTCACACGGGTTCAGATGGTTCATTTGCCGATTTATTGATGACACCGAACGGTGGAAGCGGCTCAGCGCACGATGAGCTTGACCGTGAAGCGGCAGGATGCTTTATGCGTATGAAAGGGAATGAAACCTTTAAAGTAGCGGTTCGTACCCTCACCAGTGACGTTATCGATATTTTAGAACAAAATAGTATCGCTTCATCTACCATTAAACACTTCGTCCCCCATCAAGCCAATTACCGCATCATCAAAGCGGTAGGTGACGCACTTGAACTCAAAGAGGAGCAAGTGGTACTCACGGTAGAAAAATACGGTAATACTTCCGGTGCCTCTATCCCTATGGCAATCAACGACATCTATGAATCAGGGCGTTTACAAGAGGGTGATTTGATGCTCCTCGATGCGTTCGGCGGTGGATTAACATGGGGAAGTGCTCTAGTTCCATTTGCCGGAAAAGGTAAATAACCACCCTCTTTCGCTACAATAAATGACTTTTTTTAAAGGTCATTTATGCTTTATTCCAATACTCTTATCACTATAGAACTTCACGAATC
>NZ_JAQTYM010000102.1:1846-5097 GCF_028688295.1 Sulfuricurvum sp. | reverse complement strand
CATTATGCCATTGAACCAGTGAAAGTCGAAACCCCTCTTTTACGGGAAGCACTTCATGGGAGAAATAAGGATTGCTCAAAAACACTACCATATCTCCTGCTTCGGGACGGAGGGTGATCGTATTTCCGTGCTGATCGCACAAATAATTAAAGAGGAGTTCCCCCCCGCTGAAATGATCTTGATCGGTTGGATGGGGAGTATAAGAGGTGGTAAAAAGTACGGTGGTAAGTTTACGTTCAGGGGCAACTGTTTTAAACCCAATAACATCACCCTGAGCATTTCGTAGTTCGCTTGAATCATCACTGTGTTTGACGTAAAACGAGCCGCTCTCATACCCTAACACCTGCACATCCGTCCCTTTAGCGAGGGAAAGGGCAAAAAATGTTTCTATCTCAGAACGTACCGCTTCAAAACGGCGATCATATATCGCTCTATGTTCGGCACTTAGTATATGAATATCGGTTTTACGGATCGAAGTATCGAGTGAACGTCCGCGAAGTTCTGCCTCTACCGAGTCGTTATCCGCTAACGCTGCAACCGTAATGGCACGACACTCGGCAGGGCTTAGAACCCCCTCCAAAACCATATAGGGAAAATCGTGATAAGGGTTGGGTAAGCGCGCAGTGGGGATATCCCATTCCAAGAGTTCATCACGTGCATAAACGAACGAGCTGATTTGATGCACGATTATTTCTGCTTATCGGTCACAATATAGAGCTGTTCATGCCCCAGACGTTTGAGAACATCCATAACTCCGACAAAATTTTGAAAAGCCGCCTCTTTATCGCTATAAAGGACAACCGTCATCTCTTTGCCCCCTGCAACGACACGCTGTTCAAACTCAACAAGGGTAATCGTTGTTTTTTCCTCACCCAGCATTAACGTTCCATCTTTTTGGATGGTAAGTTTGAGTTCGCTTGGCTTATGCTCTGCGGCACTTCCTTTAGCTTCAGGGAGATCGACAGGTATTAAACCTGTTTTGATAAAGGTCGCTGTGGTGAGTACCATCACCAAAAGAACGAGCATAATATCGATGAAAGGAATAACGTTGATCGTATCGATCCGTTTCATTTTCATAGATTATCCTTGTTTTTTATGGGCATCGATTTCCCATAATGTGATAAGACGCTCCATTTTACGCAGTAAAATATTGTAAAATACGATAGCAGGAATCGCTACTACTAGCCCCATTGCGGTTGCTTTAAGTGCCAGTGCGAGACCTGTCATGATTTTCTTCGGATCAACCGCTCCGACATCTCCCAGACTGTAAAAGGTAATCATAATCCCTAAAACGGTTCCGAGTAATCCGACGTACGGAGCATTGGAACCGATAGTTGCGATAGTAGAGACATTATTTCCTAAATCGAGTTCGAGCTCTTCTTTGGTCTCATACTCTTCGATTCTAACCGAACCATACGCCATCATTCTCTCGATAAAAAGCCATAATGAGACAATACTCATAATCACCAAAATACCAATGATCCCATAATCTACTGCCGAGTGGGCAAACTCCAACCAATTACTATTTTCCATCCCTTATTCCCCTTATTTGAATTCTAATTTGACACATGTCCCCTCTCCAACACGAGAAGCGACATTTAATTGTATATGATGGCGATCACAATAGCGTTTCACCAAACTTAAACCGATTCCATACCCCGGCATTGTAGTATCATTTTGGAAATAGCGATCATAAATCCGCATCAGAGTAATCTCATCCATCCCAGATCCATGATCACAAATACTCAAAGTTTTATCGTGTAATTCTATCGTGATATGAGCCGTTTGAGGTGAATATTTCACCCCATTTTCGACTAAATTATCAATCACCTTGCCCAAACCAATTCGATCACACTTCGCACTAAAAGGCTCAATGTTAAATTGCCACTGGGCAGTTGGATAGAGAGAACGTAAAAAACCTAACCGCTCTTCAATAAGTTCACGCAGATCAAAAGACTCTATTTTTTCGCGCTCCGTCTGTTTCTTGATCAGATAATCGAGTTCATTGTAACGCTCTTTGAGCATTTCTGCCGCTCCCTCAATCCTCTCTAAACGCTTTAAGGACTTTTCATCATCATGTGTTTTACGTAACATTCCCACATTTGCCGTAATAGTATTGATAGGGAGGTTCAGTTCATGAAGTGTCTCTTTGGAAAAGCGTTCCAAATGGATAAAATGCTCACGCAGAGGGGTAATTGCGATTTTGGCCAAAACTCCCCCTACGACGAGGGTAATTAGTAAAGAGACCAAAGCGATGATCCCCCACTGCTCTACCCCTAAAACCTGATGGACATAATAAATTCCGGCAATCAAAACACCCGTTGTAGTTACATAAAGTGAGGCTAATGCAATCGTGAAGCTACGAAACAAGACGGTATCCTACGCCTCGTATATTGACGATAGACTCAGATCCTATCTCTTGTTTGAGACGATTGATATAGACACGGATAGCTCCATCACTGATCATCTCAGAGGGGTTCCAGAGGGTATCCATAATCATCTCTTTGGTAACGATTTCTCCTGCATTACGGATAAAGAGTGCCATCAGTTGATACTCTTTTAGCGAAAAGGGGATCTCTTTCCCCCCCCGCAAAACACACTTATGAAGATCATCCAAACAAAGATCCCCAAAGCAATGGCGTGCTTTCCCTTTAGTTCGACGTAAAAGTGCATGGATTCGCACCAGTAACTCATTGGTATTGAATGGCTTTTTGAGGTAATCATCCGCGCCGATCTCAAAAGCCTGAGAGAGGGTTTCAATCTCTTGATAGGAGGTGAGATAAATAGTCGGGGTAGTATCGTTCGCTCGGCGAAGCTCTTTTAAAAGTGATAATCCATCGATAAGGGGGACATTAATATCGAGAAGATAGAGATCAAAGTGATTTTTATAGGTCTCATCGAGAGCTTCTTGACCATTTCGGCACAAGCATACCTCGAATCCCTCTTCTTCCAATACATCGGTGATCGACTCCCCAAAGAGTAAATCATCTTCTAGTAGTAATAGCTTAGTCGACACGCTCTATTGACCATTTCAAAATTTCACCTGCTTTCATCGGAACGACGGTGCCATAGAGCTCGGGAACCACAAAATCGTGTTTCACCAATACCACCTCTTTAAATTCCGCACAAATACCGTAGATTTGTTGCGCATTATCACTCACAAATGATTGAAGATTCTCCAACTTGTCGTGTGATTCAAACACTTCACATAACAACTGCAAGGCGATAGGGGCAGTAAATACCCCTGCTCC
>NZ_JAQTYM010000102.1:0-1746 GCF_028688295.1 Sulfuricurvum sp. | reverse complement strand
CCGATGGCATGTTTAATCCGTTTTTTATACTCTTTAACCGCCTCTAACGTTGTCACTGGAGGGACGAGGTTAGGCATCACCAATGCACCGCTGAAGCTGTATGAAGTGAGAGGAGCCACCGTCTCTAGCATATCACCATCACGTAGATGAAGATGCATATCAAGCGGCATAGTTAACGTTATTGATTTCATAACTTAGACCTTTAACTGCTTTTGAGCTTCTTGAATGAGTCCGTTAAGTGCTTCTTCATAACGCACGGCTTCTGATTGTTCCGTTGATTCGAAACGGGTTACAAGTACCGGAGTTGTGTTACTCGCGCGAACCAAGCCCCACCCTTTTTCGAAAATAACCCGTACTCCATCCACATCGATGATATCACGGATGACAGGGAAATCGCTCGGCGGATTTTGTAAGAGTTCTTTGAGTTTTGCAATGAGTGGAAACTTCTCTTGCTCGGTTGTCTTGACTTTGATCTCTTCGGTTGAAAATACCTGTGGAAGTTTGGCGATCTCAGCATCTAAATCGATACCTTCTTGAATGAGTTCGAGCATACGAAGTGTCGCATAAATCGCATCATCATACCCGAAATAGCGATCAGCAAAGAAGACGTGCCCGCTCACTTCACATGCTAAATCCGCATGAAGCTCTTTCATTTTGACTTTAAGATTAGAGTGTCCCGTTTTGTACATCACCGCCGTTGCTCCACGCTCACGTAACGTGTCATACATCACTTGGGAACATTTAACCTCACCGATTACGGTCGGATTTTTCATCTTGAGAGCAAACAGCAACGCCATCATGTCCCCTTTGATGTTGTTACGCGGGGTTAATACTGCAATGCGGTCAGCATCACCGTCATAGGCAAATGCGATATCCCCTTCTGAGGCGAGGAGTTTTTTGATATCTTCGAGGTTATGCTCTTCGCTCGGATCGGGGTGGTGATTCGGGAAAGTACCATCAGGATCGACATAAATCCCTTTGGTTTTAAGCTCAAGGGCGTTAAATATATCTTCGATAGCTAAACCTGCAACCCCGTTACCGCAGTCGTAAACGATCCGTTCACTCATCCCGCGTAAATGGCCGAACGATTCAATCATAAACGTTTTATAGCGAGAAAGGGCATCGATCTCTACAACCTGACGTTCAACCTTAGAAGGCATATCCATAGCATCGATTTTACGCCCCAAAGCATAAATCTGTTCACCGAAAAAAGGGAGTTTATCGATAGTAATTTTAAATCCGTTGTATTCGCTCGGATTGTGAGAGCCGGTAATCATTACCGACGCGCAAGCTGTTACACCATCAAACTCTTGATAATTGCAAAAATAGTTGACGGGAGTAGGTACCATCCCCATCCCCAGAACTTTCATACCGCCAGCGTTTAAACCAGCCGTCAAATATTCAAAAAGAATCGGTGAATGTGAGCGTGCATCATAACCGACGGCAACGTATTCACCGTATTGTTTCATCTCATCTGCTAATGCATATCCTAGACGGGTAATCGTCTCTTCGTTCAACTCTTTTTCATAAATCCCACGGATATCATATTCACGGTAAATGCTCATAGTTTCCCTTTTTCATCAATATTAACAAATTATACAACGAGGTGGTTAAAAGAGTCTTTTATGAGGCCTAAAGCCCCATGGAAGAATAGTAAAGAAGTGTTACAAAAGTGTTAAGAAAGTATTAAATGAAGCGCGGATTCTGCGCGCGGGCATCGCGCCGAGCGAAACTCAGCGTTAGCAT
>NZ_JAQTYM010000035.1 GCF_028688295.1 Sulfuricurvum sp. | reverse complement strand
AGGGAAAAGACGGCGATGACATCCTGATCGGAAATGACAACGATAACTGGATTGCAGGAGGCAGCGGTAATGACACGATCTCCGGGGGTAATGGCAATGATGAGCTCGTGGGTGATGATGCCCTGATCGGTGGTAACGATGTTATCTACGGTGGATCAGGTGATGATTTTATTTACGGCGGAGACGGTAATGACACATTGTATGGCGGAACAGGAAACGATTGGATAGATGGAGACTACGGTAATGATACGATCTCCTTCGCCGATGCTTCCTCCTCCGTTACCATCAATCTAAATTACGGTGCTGCTGCGATAGGTGCTGAAACAGACTATTTTAGCAATATCGAAAATGTTATTGCCTCAGAGTATAATGATGTTATCGCAGGAGACAGCGGAAATAATACGATTGATGGAGCTGGCGGATACGACACTGTTGTGTTCAGCAATGCGGCATCGTATTACACTGTCTCTGAAAATATAGATGGTTCGATCACCGTCACAGGTGATGGAACGGATACCCTCGTCGGTATTGAGTTATTGCAGTTTTCCGACTCTACGATGAATTTTGGTAATGAATCTACATCACCCGAAATCATCTCCGCTGTGGTATCGGGTAATCAGGTGATTTTAACGTTTAGCGAAGCGATGACGTTGCAAAATCCTTATGGTGCGCATGTATTTAGCAGTGCGGGCGTTGAAATTGCTCTTCTAAATGCAGTAGGAGATGGTACTACCCAGTGGACGTTAACGATCAACGCTACCATCGCTACGACCGATTTCATTACCTTGACATCCGATGGGTCCATCGGGTACGGAGTCTCCGGATATTTATCATACGGAACCGCATTTATAGGAGGAACCGGCAGTAATACCATCAATTTGACGGGTGTTTGGAATTATCCACAGCCATATTCGGTTTTTGCCAATAACGGTGCCGATACAATAACCCTTGATGGCGGGGATAACGGAAGCTACGTCAACATCATTGAATCAATCGCAGCGATCGATGTTATCAAATTCGGAGACCAGTTCGTTGATGAAGATTTTAGTCTTATAAATGATGGCCCTGTTAGCATTGATGGTTTTGACGTTTCAGGAACGACGACAAACGATAAACTCAGCCTCATCGCCAACACCATTAAATCCGACACGATCGGCTACGTCGATGGTGCGCAAACACCCGTAGCATTAGTAGCATCACACAGTATCACTAGCGGTATCGTTACGTTTAAAGATGCGAGTGGCAACATCATTAATATCAATACTGTAGCAAAAGCCCAAGAGGTCTATGATTACCTACATCTTAATATTGCCGAAGCAGGTATGACTGTAGCGGCAGAGATCAATATTTACGGGCAAGCTCTCGTCGTCTTCCAAAAAGGTGCCGAGGGGACGAACAGCTTCGTCACGGCACTTTACGGTGTCTCTGGTGTAACATTGAGTACAACAACCTACGGACTCAACAAAGTCCAAATCATCGATCAAACCGGTCCTGAAGTGATGAACGTTATGACTACCACAGAGGGGATCCGGTTGGAATTTGGTGAAAATGTTCAAACGGCCAATTTCACCGGGGCACAACTCTATAAAAACGGTACTCTCGATATGGGTACATTCACCCAGAATATTACCGGGTCATCCGTAATTCTCTCTTCATCGACTACTACGCTTAGCGATACCGATTTTGTTGTATTGGATGCTTCTGCAGTCCATACCTTCACGGTTACGGATGGAGCAAGCAATGCCTGGACAGATACTGAAGCGTTCAAATTTGCTATCGGCGGTGCAGGAAACACTATCATCGACCTAGGGACACTCACCGGCGTTATGGAGGCAGATGGTGGTGCAGGTAACGATACCTTAACCGGAACTGCGAGTAATGAGTATCTCTACGGAGGAGAGGGGGACGATACCCTAAACGGGCTAGCCGGAGATGACGATCTCGAAGGAGGAGCCGGAGACGACACCATCTACGGTGGAGACGGCGATGACTGGATGAGCGGAGGCAGCGGAAACGACACCCTCGATGGCGGAAACTCTGTTCTAGGTAATGATATGGATGGTGGAAGCGGAGATGACACCTATGTAGTGAGAACGGTCGATGACAACTATTGGGAAAAAGATAACAACGGCACAGATAAAGTGATCAGTTATAAACAATCGACGTATTTAAATTACAACGTTGAAAATCTCGACATCATGTATACTTTAGGAAGTACAGCTTGGGGTAATAATCTCAATAACACTATTACAGGGAGTACAGGGGCAGATATCATTGATGGTGGGGAAGGAAATGATTTCATTCTTGGCGGAAATGGTAATGACACGATCTACGGCGGAAATGGCGATGACAATCTCGGCGGCGGTGCAGGAGATGACACTATTGATGGAGGAAACGGAGCAGATACGGTTAAATATCTGTTAGCCGGAAGTGGTGTTACCGTAGATCTTCGTATTACAACAGCCCAAAATACCGTTAACTCAGGTTACGACACCATCACAGGGATTGAAAATCTCACAGGAAGTTTATACGATGATACCCTCAATGGTGATGATAATGCTAATATCATCAATGGTAGCGATGGAAATGACTTCATCGGAGCCCAAGGAGGCAATGACATCATCTTCGGAGGCAACGGGGATGACAATATCGGCGGTGGTGCAGGAGATGACACTATCGATGGAGGAGCCGGTAACGATACACTCCGCTACACCAATGTTTCAGCGAACGGGCTCATAGTAGATCTTCGTATCACGACAGCTCAAAATACCGGACCATCTGGATACGATACTATCTCAGGGATAGAAAACCTCTCAGGAAGCTCGTTCAATGATACTTTCACAGGTGATGATAATGCCAACATCATTAACGGGCTAGCTGGAGATGACACTATTAGTGCCGGAGGTGGAAACGATACGGTATATGGTGGCGATGGAAACGACAGTATCGGTGGTGGTGCCGGAGATGACACTATCGATGGAGGAGTCGGTAACGATACACTTCGCTACACTAATGTTTCCGCGAATGGACTCGTAGTAGATCTTCGTATTACAACAGCCCAAAATACCGGACCATCTGGATACGACACTATCACAGGGATAGAAAACCTCTCAGGAAGCTCGTTCAATGATACTTTTACAGGTGATGATAATGCCAACGTTCTGACCGGAGGCAACGGTAACGATCTTCTTGATGGTCAGGGTGGAGATGATACAGCAGTATTTACCTATGCTTCGAGTCAATACACTATTGTATTAAACGATGGTGGAACCATTACCGTTACTGACCAAACCACATCGCGTGAAGGATCTGATACATTAAGTAATATTGAATATCTTAAATTTTCCGATACGATAATTGCTGCATCAAGTCTCATTACTCCAAATACTCCACCGACATCGACAAATGCATCCGTAACCACAAACGAAGACACCGCAACCGTATTCGCATTGAGTCACTTTAGCTTTAGCGATACCGATGTAGGTGATGCACTGACTAAAGTTCAAATAACCACTTTACCTACCGTAGGAACGCTTGCGTTAAACAGTGTCGCTGTTACCTTAAACCAAGAGATTCTCGCTTCGGCTATTAATGCAGGTCAATTCACCTTTACCCCTGCTGCTAACGCAAATGGAACGGCGTATGCCTCTTTCGGATTTAAAGTTTCTGATGGTACGGATTACTCGACAACTGCAAATACGGTAACGATCAATGTTACAGCGGTCCGTGATGATCTTGTTTTAACGGGTACGAGTGGAAATGATACACTAAACGGTGATCAGATTGATGTTGGAAGTTATGATACGATCTATGGTTTAGGTGGGGATGATATTATTAACGGCGGAGCCGGAAATGATACAGTTGATGGTGGTGATGGAAATGATGTCCTCAATGGAGGAGATGATATTGACACGGTTTCATATGAAAGCGCTACAAGCGGCGTGAATGTTAAATTGTGGAGTACAGCTGCACAGGCTACCGGTGGTTCAGGGACAGATACAATTGTCAATTTTGAGAATTTGACAGGAAGTTCGTATGACGATATTTTGTCAGGAGATGGAATAGCGAACATCCTAAATGGAGGAGCTGGTAACGATACCTTGAATGGAAATGCCGGTGCGGATACGATGATTGGAAGTTGGGGTAACGATACATATTACGTGGATAATACAGGAGATATTGTCAGTGAGACGACAGTAGTTGGTGGTGCGGTAGATACAGGAGGAAATGATTTGGTGATCAGCACCGTATCTTATACACTGAGCAATTACGTGGAAGCATTGCGGTTGAATAGTAGTAGTGCTATCAACGGTACAGGGAGTAGTCAGAATAACGTGATTTACGCGGGAAGCGGAGATAACGTGATGGATGGACAGGGTGGATATGACACGGTTTCATATGAAAGCGCTACAAGCGGCGTGAATGTTAAATTGTGGAGTACAGCTGCACAGGCTACCGGTGGTTCAGGGACAGATACAATTGTCAATTTTGAGAATTTGACAGGAAGTTCGTATGACGATATTTTGTCAGGAGATGGTAAAGCGAATATTCTTAATGGTGGTGTTGGTAATGACAATTTGATTGGAAATGATGGTTGGGATACTTTAAATGGTAGCTCCGGAAATGATATATTATATGGTGGAAATGGTAATGATACCCTGACAGGTGGAACTGGAATAGATAGTTTTGTCTTTAATAATGCTTTAAATACTTTATCAAATAAGGATACGATCACAGATTTTAGTATTAGTGAAGATATAATTAAACTTGAAAATTCAATCTTTATGTCACTAAGTGCAGTAGGGACTTTGAATGCATCGAACTTCGTCGCAAATGGTTCAGGTATTGCAATGGATGTTATCGATTATATTGTTTACAATACTTCTACAGGTGCACTTTCTTATGATGCAGACGGTTCTGGAGCCGGTGCTGCTATCCAATTCGCAACTCTCACGGGTATTCCTAACATAACTAATGTTGACTTTATTGTAATATGATAAAATGATCCCGCTGAAAATTCGGCGGAATCTTTATATGTAACTTAATACTGTAACTAATTATTGTTTTGCTGATTCAGTTACATTAAATAATATAGCAAAATAAAAATAGTTTAAAGAATGGAATGAAGATTTTTGTGTTGAAAAAACAATTTATATATTATCAAATATTAAGAAAAATGTTTGTGATAGCAAAACACGATTATAAAAATGGAGAATCATTTACAAGAATATATAGAAAATCACATGCAAGATACAAAAGAATTGGTTTCAATGGAATGTTACATAAATTGAATCAAGAGTATTTTTTTGTATCTACAAAAGAAAATCATATAAGTATAGATACTAAGGTTAAAATCCAATCAAATTTAGTTAATCACAGTGCTTTTCATTTGTTAGAAGAGGTAATCCTGCCTAACTTTAAACAGATTGATGTGAGTATTATAATACCGGTTTATAATAAAATTGAATACACATATACATGTGTAAAGTCAATAAGAGATAGCGTTAAAAATGTTTCGTATGAAATCATTGTAATGGATGATTGTTCGATAGAAAGAGATAGTGAACAGCTTAAAAGTAAACTTAAAAATCTAAAATTCGTCAGAAACCAAAAAAATATTGGATTTTTAAAAAATTGTAATTATGGAGCAAGCCTTGCAAATGGAAAATATATTCTCTTTTTAAATAATGATACTGAAGTTCAGAATTTATGGCTTGAAAGCCTTGTGGAATTGATTGAATCAAATCAGATGATAGGTATGGTTGGTTCTAAATTGGTTTATCCAGATGGTACTCTACAAGAAGCTGGGGGGATTATTTGGAACGATGCTAGCGGATGGAATTATGGGCGTGGTGATGACCCGGACAAGCCAGAGTACAATTATGTAAAAGAGGTTGATTACATTTCAGGGGCTGCAATTATGCTTCCTAAGAAACTGTGGGATGAGATCGGAGGGTTTGATGAACGTTTCGTTCCTGCTTATTATGAAGATACGGATTTAGCGTTTGAAGTTCGAAAACGGGGCTACAAAGTCGTTTATCAGCCAAAATCTGTTGTTGTCCATTTTGAGGGAATATCAAACGGTACGGATATTGGGAGCGGAATCAAGAAATATCAGGTGATTAATTATGAGAAATTTTTTGACAAGTGGAAAGATGTACTGCAAAAAGATCATTTTCCAAATGCTGAAAATGTATTTTTAGCAAGAGACCGCAGCCGTTACAAAAAAAGCGTTTTGTTCGTTGACCATTATCTTCCTCATTTCGATCAGGATGCAGGTTCGAAAGCTACATTCCAATATCTCAAGATGCTGACGAAACACGGGATGAACGTCAAGTTTATCGGGGACAATTTTTACAATTACCCCGAAAAACCATATTATCTCGAATCGTTGCAGCAAATGGGTATTGAGGTACTATGCGGAAACTGGTATTATAAAAACTGGCAAACATGGCTTGCCGAAAATTCTTATCGGTTTGATTATTTCATCCTCTCTCGTCCGCATATAGCAGTTAAGTATATCGATATTATTCGAGAAAACTCTAAAGGAGAGATCATATATTTTGGTCATGATCTCCACTTTCTTCGTGAGGAGAGAGAATACCAGATCAAAAAAAATCAAACCCTTTTGCACAGCAGCCAAAAGCGGAAAGAGGTTGAGCTTGATTTGATGAAAAAATCACATACCTCATACTATTTTTCCGATATCGAAGCGGATGAGATTAAAAAAATAGACGCATCCATCAGTGTAGACGTTGTCCCACTCTATATTTTTGACCAATTTAAAAACGTTCATTATGATGCTTCAGAGCGTCGTGACATTATGTTTGTAGGTGGATTCGTGCACTCACCAAACGTTGATGCTATGTGTTGGTTCGTATCTGAAGTTTGGGATAGTGTAATAGCAAATCTCGGAGATATTAAACTTTATATCATCGGTTCAAACCCACCTGATGAGATTTTAGAGATGGCAAATGAACGGATCATTGTCACAGGTTTTATCAGTGATGAAGAGCTAGAAGGGTATTTCTCACAATGTCGTATGATGGTTGCTCCTTTACGCTATGGCGCTGGAGTAAAAGGGAAAATCGTCCAAGCACTCTATGAAGGGATGCCTACCGTTACCACGACGATAGGTGCTGAGGGAATGTCTAACGCGACGGATTGTATGTCTGTACTAGATACGGCTGAAGATATGGCAATGGAGATCAATACCCTGTACCATGACAGTGAAAGATTGAACGCGTACTCAAAAAGAAGTATAAACTATTGTAAGCAATATTTTTCCGAAGAGTATGCAAAACAAAAGATGAACAGGCTTGGACTATGATAAATATTATCTTATGCGGAGGCAATGGAACTCGTTTGTGGCCGTTGAGTCGAACCCTGATGCCCAAACAGTTTGTCAAGCTATTTAAGGAAAAATCGCTTTTTCAGCTTTGTGTCGAGCGTAATAAAGAGTTGTGTGAGACCCAAATGATTGTCTCCAACGCGGAGCAGTATTTTTTGGCTATCGATCAACTGCATGAATCAGGGGTAAAAACAAGTAGCTATCTGCTCGAACCTATCGGGCGCAATACAGCTCCTGCAATCGCAATGGCATGTTTTGACATAGACGAAGAAAGCGTAGTGCTAGTTACACCATCGGATCATTTGATCCGCGATAAAGAAGCGTATGTACGTGCAGTAAAACGTGCATCAGAACTAGCACAAGAGGGATTTTTAGTCACATTCGGTATCGAGCCTGAGTATCCCGAAACGGGCTTTGGCTATATCGAATCGAAAGGAGAGGATGTCCTCGCTTTTCATGAAAAACCCGATTTGGAGACGGCAAAGCGTTATTATGAGGCTGGTAATTTTTACTGGAACAGCGGAATGTTCTGTTATAGGGCAGGAGTCTTTTTAGCACAACTGCGTCAGTATGCTCCAGAGATATACGAAACTTCATTAAGAGCATATGAAAATGCGAACAAAGAGGGGATGATACGAATCACTCATGATGATATGGCGATGATCCCTGAAGAGAGTATCGACTATGCTGTTATGGAAAAAAGTCAAAAAGTACGTGTTGTTGCGGCTAATATTGGTTGGAGTGATCTAGGGAGTTTTGATGCTCTTGATCAACATATGCCAAAAGATGATGAAGGTAATACCCAATGCGATCATCTGTATGCAGTTGACGCAAAAAATAACTTCATTTATACACAAGGGCGGGCAATCGCACTAACGGATGTCGAAGATCTTATTATTGTTGATACGGCGGATGCACTCTTGATTGCAAAAAAAGGGAACTCACAAAAAGTAAAAGAGGTCGTTGCCAAACTAAAGAGCGGGGAGAGTGATCTACATCACATCCATCTTACAGCTCATCGTCCTTGGGGGACTTATACGATCCTCGAAGAACAAAGAGGTTTCAAGATCAAACGGATTGTGGTCAACCCCGGCAAACGTTTGAGCCTCCAAAAACATTTTCATCGCAATGAACACTGGATCGTGGTGAGCGGAACAGCACTAGTGCGTATTGGGGATGATGAGAAACTGATCTGTGCAAATGAATCGACCTATATTCCAATGGGGATGAACCATCGTCTCGAAAATCCGGGGAAAATACCGCTTGTGCTGATCGAAGCTCAAGTAGGGGAATATACTGGAGAAGATGATATAGTACGCGTAGAAGATGATTATAAAAGAGAATAGTTGATGAAAAAAACGATCGTGTGCCTCTTAGGATTGCCCCGTTCTGGAACGACAATGACTGCAGCTGTATTGGATGTACATCCAAGTTGTAATGTGTGGTTTGAACCTTGGAATACGAGAAGAGAGACTAAACCGGAACCATTAAAAAGCATATCCGAGTTTGTTGACCAATATTACAATATTTTCGGATTAGATGTTCGTGACTTATCTCACTTGGTATTAAAAGAAACAACCAGCGATCATTACTGTATAGAATGGATTTCGAAGTGTGTAGAAAATATGAAGCAAGTGGATGATGTGGAGGTACGTATCATATGGATTGTTCGTGAATTAAATCATGCGTATTTGTCGCGAATCGACGGTGCACGTAAATGGTGGGGTCATCACGATTTGAAAGTCGGTAAAGAATCGTATCAACATTATATTGATTTTGCTTACACGGGGATTAGACAGATTGAAGAATTTGTTTCACGATATTCAGATAAAACGCTGCTTCTGTCGTACGAGGCATTTTTGCAGAATTTCGAAAGGACACTTTCGGAAATTATGGTATTTTTGGATATGCAGGTTGATGATAGACAAAAAGAGTATCACAAACATTTCAAAAAATCCAAAGCAGCTGGGGATCAGGGTGTTGTACAAAATCCGGAAGCGCCTACTTACGCAAAAGTTTTAAAACAAGCCGAAAAATGGAAGAAACATAGTCATTTGATTTCAGAAATCACGTGGGATGGCTTTCAGAAAATGCAGTCTATTGAACGATTTGTACATAATGTTCAGGAAAAAACTACTGAATACTATACGGAGTATATGCGCTTGCATGGGAGTCCCGTACAAAAATACTCTAAACGGTTCAAGCATATTGTTTCATTGGGTAATAATTGTATTCCAAGGACCATACCGACGCGCAAAGGGTTCAAAAAAACAAAAAACGAAGGTGAACTTACACTTCCTTTTGATTTGTCTGTAACTCCTTATATGGCAGTATGTGAGTTGATTGAAACTGATTTTCGAGATTTTCTTAATGTTGACTATCTCGCTGTTAACGAACATAATAAAATTGTACACACTAAGTACCATATCGTTTTTAATCATGAATCTGATCCTAATGAGATTGCTAGGTATGTTGCAGACAATTTTGCATTGTTAAAAGAAAAATATGAAAAAAGAGTTGTAAACTTTTATCAATATCTGAAGGATTCTGACATCCTTTTTATATGTACGTATGCGAGAGTTGTCTATCCCATTGAATTATGTTCCATTTTGAGAAGAAAATTTCCAGAACTTAACTTTAAACTGCTTTCTCTCTTTTTCTTTGAGCCGGAGGCTTATCAGATTGAATACTTCTATCCGCAGAAGCTAAGCAGCGATTTTATTGATCATCATGCAATTCCATATCCCTATAAGGGGTATGAGTGGTACAAGCCTGAACATTTTGAATCTGAAGCCGGAAAGTCTTTTGAGGAGAAAATTGCACAGATATTGTCTGCATATATTCCGTTTGAACAGAAGCCTCTTTAAATATTTGATTAATATTTAACTGTGAATCTGTGATAAATGTAAGGATGTTTTGTTAGAATGGCATATTTTGTGCCTTTAAAGTAAAAGTAAAATGAATAAGGAGATGTATTATGAAAGCCAATGAAGTAGTGGAAAAAACAGCAGAATTCGAAAAACGTGTTTCTGACTTGATTGAACAGGTTGAAAATAAACCTGAAAATTGGCATATAGTATTGATAGAACGAATTATCAAACAGGAAATAATGTTAGAACGCTGTCAGAATTTATTGGTTAAATACAATGATGTCGAGAAAATGAACAGTCTTATCATCGACAATGGTTACCTAGAAGCACCTACTTTTCTGCGTGATCGGGTTGAAGTTCGTGCCATTAATACTCTGTGGCAGGATCAAGGTTTTTACGATGCGGAGGAGGCTGAATCGGGGCTTCTTTTTCGATGGACGAAACAGGATTTTTATGTTGAGGTTCCAGTAAAAAGAAGTGAAGAGAAGAAAGTTTCATTGCATTTGATTGCAGCTATTAAACCAGAAGTAATTGAAAAAGTTACCTGTTATGCCAATGGTGAAGAAGTGCATTTGGAACGTATTCAAACAGACAAAAATTACGTTTACGAAGGAGTGCTACCTGCTGACATGTACGTTCATCTGACACGTCTTTCGTTCCATACTCAGACGGCATTTGCGCCCAAAGAGGTTAATCCAGATGCGACTGATACACGTCTTCTTGCCGTAGCCTTTTTAAAACTTGTTGTTGAATAAGGGATATGTGATGAAGAGAATATCTGCAGTCATTTGTACTTACAACCGTTATGATGTACTTGAAAAAGCGATAAAAAGTCTTGAGCAACAAACGCTTCTTCCATCGGATTTTGAAATATTGGTAATTGATAATTCACCTGATTTTGTACGTTCCGAAGAAGTTGGGAAAACTTACACACATATTTCAAATCTTAAGTATGTTATTGAAAAAACGCCTGGGCTTTCCAACGCGAGAAACGTTGCGACTAATCTTGCTCAGAGCCCTTTTGTAGCATTTTTGGACGATGATGCTATTGCTATCCCTGAATGGTTGGAAAAAATTCTTGTAGCAGTGGAACAATTTGGTGAAGATGTGGACGTTATCGGTGGCCGTATAGATCCGATTTGGGCAAAGCCCCGGCCTTCATGGCTGGGCGATGAACTACTTGGAAATGTATCGGTAGTTAATTGGGGCGGCGAGTGCCGGATAGCTAGCTCTGAAGAATGGTTTGCCGGTGCTAATATCACATTCCGTGTTGTCGCACTCAAAGAAAATGGAGGGTTCGCAGTGAACCTTGGGCGAAAAGGGAGCGGTGCGACGCTGCTGAGTAATGAAGAAAGCGATCTCATAGAAAAAATACGTGCTAGCGGTAAAAAACTTGTTTATCAGCCTGAAGCGCGAGTTGATCACTTAGTGGAAGAAAAACGGCTAGAACAAAGCTGGTTTCGACGTCGCGCAGCATGGCAAGCTACGTCGGATTTTTTGATGAAACCCGAGGAACAGGTAAAATACCTCAAATCAGATTGGGAGAACCTGATCGCTTACGTCAACAATATGGAACCGCAAAATAGAAATATTCGAGCTTTGCAAGTGGAAACAGATAACCCGGGAGTATTTCGGTGGCAACTTTCGGCGATTTATACAATTACGAGACTGGCATTGGCAGGATTCGACGGGCTGGAGGAATAATATGATTGATGGCTTGAAACTCAATGGAGCTGAAATCCTTGTCGTATCGCCAACTCCTACATGGCCTTTGGATTATGGCAACAGAAAAAGGATTTTTTCCGTTTGCAATGCGCTGAAAAAACGAGGGGCGGTTATCCATTTTCTCCATTATCCTTCGGAAGGGGAGTGGCGTGGTCACTATCCAAAACAAGCTGAACGTATGATGATGGAACAGTGGAATTATTACTACAAAGCGGCGCCTTCAAGACCATTGCATACATCGCCGGAAAATGATGACCATCGGATCGACGAATGGTGGGATAATGCCCTTGAAAAAGAGATAAAATGGTTGTGTTCAGTAAATAATTTCGACGCAATTATCGTCAACTATACATGGCTTTCCAAAGCGCTTGATTTTGTACCAACAAAGTGTCTGAAAGTGCTTGACACCCATGATCGTTTCAGTAATCGCGGCGATTTACTTGAAACGCACGGGATCAAAAAAGAGTTTTTTCATACGACTCAGGCAGAAGAGTCGAAAGCATTCGCTCGTGCTGATGTAGTATGGGCGATTAAACATGAAGAAGAAGAATTTTTCCGTTCATTGGCGCTGCAATATGGCAATCTAAAGACGGTTTTCAAAACGCTTTTACATGTCGAAGATAAGCCTGGCTTCCATTTTCAGTGTCCTAACAAGGCGAATGGCTATCTCACTGTCGGAATGGTCGGTGCCCGGAATAACATTAATGTTGTCAATACGAAGGATTTCCTTAAAACGGCGCTTCCGATTTTTGAAAAATACATGACACCAGTAAAAATTATTTTGGCTGGGACTATGTGTAAAGATCTACAGGATTTTAATCACCCTTTTGTCGAAAAAATCGGGCGCGTGGAAGAACTTGACGATTTTTATACTCAACTCGATATTGCGCTTGTTCCTATGACGTTTAGTACGGGTTTGAAAATTAAGGTGGGAGAAGCCCTTGCTTATGGGGTGCCTCTCATCGCACATAAACATGCATACGAAGGTTATCCGATTTTCCATGACTGGCAGGCGATGGAGAGTCTTGAAGAGATTGCAATGGCGATTGTTCATGCCGCTTATGATCCTGCTATAATCGAAGAACTGCGTAAGGCTACCGTGGATGCACAGTCGGCTTTGCAATCGGAAGTGATCGATACGATTGACCATTTTTGCGCTACTTTGAAAGGGCATCGTAAAACCGCAGTGGTCGTACTACCTGAATATTGCTATCTGCAAAATTCTCTTTACCGGCTACAAGCGGAAAACGTCATCAACAACCTGAACTGGGAATATCGAACAGTAGTTTATTATCCCTATAAAATGACTCCTGGGGTACAGGCATATCTCGAAGAGAAAAATGACTGGTTGTTTGTCACTTGTCAAGAAACTGTGACAGTCCCAAGTCAAATATGGGACCGAGTCACGCTTGAGGAAATCGGAAAGATTTGGGGGTTCGAAATACTTTGGAACCTCTCTGAACTGACATTTAACAAAGAGATATTTGGGCACAAATACTGGTATTTTGACGATCGTTGTCTCAAACAGGCAGACCTTGGTAATAGCTATGAAGGTATCGATGTTCTGGTGCAATCAATAATGCAAAGAACGTTTTCTAGCAACGGTGCTTTGAACTGGCATGTTGGTCCGTTACCTGGGATTGTTAGTGATCTTAAAAATGGATTATGGCAAAATAAACCTGTCGAAGAATGCGATACCTTGTATGTTATGCTAAGTGGGACAAAAAAACAAATTCGGTTTTGGTACGAATTTTTGATGCAATTGTTTGCGAAACAGTATAATTTTATGTGGCTTATCGATTCGAATGAAATCGATTGGTATATTGAAAGCCGTGTCAATATTCAACAGGTTGCAAAGGATTATATGGAACTCAAAAAGCCCGCGAGAGCTGCGCTTATCATAAATCTTGAAGAATCAGATCGTATCGCGACTGCGGCCTGGGTACTTTTCGTATGCGGTAGAAAGGTGTTTAACATTAAGGAATTTATTGATGGCGACGGTCTGATGCGCCTCTCATCGGTGAATGACAGATTGGCTAATATACTTGAATCATTAGATACACAGGAACTTACAACGCGTTTTGAACACCATACATCCCACATGATTGAGATTAGCGAATTACTAAATAAACTGAAACATCAGACGATAAACTTGAAATTTTAAAGGAATGGAGCAGGAATGAAATTTCCCGATTTTTATGGCATAGGAGTACAAAAAGCCGGTACGACATGGCTGCATGCTCAGTTGAGCAAACATCCTAGTGTCTTTATGCCCCCTCTCAAAGAGATTCAGTACTTCAACCATTTATATCTCCCGGACCACCGAACATGGACCGATGAACACCGGCTTTCGAGGATCAAAAAAATGATTGCTCACCGGCTCGAACAGCACAAAGTTGATTACGCTTCCGTAGAATACCTTGCCAAATGCGGCAAAAACGAACTCAACGATATCTGGTATGCCAATTTCTTCTCGCCTTCGAAACCGGGACAGATAGCTGGTGAGATTACGCCGGAGTATTCGCTTCTACCCGAAGTCGGGATCGAACACATGGTACGGCTCAACCCAGATGCGAAGTTTATCCTTCTGCTTCGTCATCCGGTCGACAGGGACTTTTCACATGCGAAAATGATCCTCGACCACCGTGGGCAGGTTGAAAAAGTCGATTTTGACGCCAATGACGAAATTGAAAAACAGATTCTTGACATCCTTGATTTTAAAGGGGTATATGAGCGCTCAGACTATAAAGGAATCATCGAACAGTGGCGGAATACAATCCCAAATCCTGATAACTTTATGATAGATTTTTACGACAACGTCAAGCACTATCCCAAAGCCCTGCTCGAAAAAGTGTGCGGGTTTTTGGAAATAGAGTACGACGAAGTGCATTTCAAGAACCTCGAAGAAGTAGTCTTTGAAGGGCGTAAAATGAAGATCACCGCTGCGATCAGGGAGAAACTTCTTGCCCGCCATCTTGAGACGATCCGCTATATCAATGCAGAATTCGGTGAAAAGTACGGAATCTCTTGGTACGAAGCCTGATGAAAGGGCAAAAGTATGGGTGCCGCTGAAGAGAGAAACCAGGATTACAAATTTCTTAAAGGGAACGGAAAGCGTAATGAACTTTTGATCTCTTTTTCTGCGTTCCAGGAAAAAGATCAGCTCACGTTTCACTTCTTCAATTACATGCACAAAAAATACATGGATGGCTACCATGTTCTTCTGCTTGCCGATACGAAAAACCTTTGGTATCTCAACGGTGTTCAGTCACTCGGGAGTATTGACTCGACCCTCGATTACATTCGGGAACTTATCCGTGAAAACGGCATTGAGCGGGTCTATACGCTAGGGGGTTCTATGGGGGGATTTGCTTCGGTGCTTTACGGCTCGATCCTACAAGTCGACCGGATTTTCGGGACAGGTGTAGACCGAGTCATTAACGCTCCAGGAAGCTACAGTGGCTCCATGGGTACGGCGAAAGTGATTGCGGAAACAACCGACCCAATCTACTGGAATCTTGAGCCTTACGTTGCTGCCAATACACAGGGGAAATACCACCTGATCCTAGGCGGACTAGCGCCGGTAGACAGTATTTCTGTAAAACCTTTGGCATTGAATCCCCATGTTACGGTATATACGCTTCCGACGTGTGGGCACCGCATACCTGTTTGCCTTACCGAGATGGAGTGTTTCGACACAGTTTACGACGCCTTTTTGAACGGGGAAGATCTTCAGGGACTGGGGGGGCTCGTCGAAGGGATCATTCATCCGAAGGAGGTGCTTGAAACGTGGTATGCGCAGGTCTACGGATTACAGCCGTACGTTCCCGAGACTTATCTGAATCTTGTAAAGAAATATCCAGATTCAGGGTTTGCCAACCATTTAGCTGCAAGGGCATGTCAATATCAGGGAAATGAGGAAGCATCCGCTTTGTATCTAACCAAGGCGATGGCATGTACGTATCCCTTTGAATGAATACATTTTTTTATATCTGTCAGCGGGACTTGTCCAAACAATGATACCTGTGGTATCCAGGAGTTAGATATGATTATTGAAAGAAAAGATTTTCTATTTTTAGAAGGAAGTCGAGAGAATAGTGATCTTTTAATTTCGTTCGCGCCTTTCGACAAGGATAATATTCCTCGATTCGATTTATTTCGCTACTTAGAGGTGAAAAACCGACAGGATAAGGTTCATGTACTGTATTTGGCAGACGTTGATAATCTTTGGTATTTGAAGGGTGTTAAAGGAATTGGAAATACGTTGGAGGAAACCCTGCAGTATATAAGAATACTTATAAAACGGCATAATATTCTTCATATCATGACCCTTGGGAGCTCGATGGGTGGTTATGGTGCGGCTTTATATGCTATTTTGCTTAAAGCACAACATGCATTAATTTCCGGCATCGATATTCAAATTGGCATAGTCGGCAGCAACAGCGCAAAATTGGGGAATTCTGAGATGTTTGAACGCTATACCGATAAATTATATTGGGATTTATATAGATTGATGTCAGGCCATACACATACGAAATTTTGTGTTTTGGTCGGTTCGTTAGCTCCAATGGATAATGTATTCGCAAATAGGATCGCTTCGCTTCATGGGGTTGAAATTTACACTTGCCCAGAATGCGGGCATATCATCCCTTCTTGCTTATCTGAAAAAAAACTTTTAGTTGATATTTATGATGAATATATTGACACTAAAATGCTTGCAGGGTATGAAGAATATGGATTTTACAATGGGATTGTTATGCCTGAAGAGCTTTTAGAGACATGGTATACGCAATTATTTATAGAAAAACGGTTTGTTCCTGAAGTATTCATTACTTTAGCCGAAAAATTTCCTAAATCAGGATTCGCAAACTATATGGCAGCTCAAGCTTGCCATCGAATACTTCGTCTTGATAAAGAAATACAGTACAGAAAACAGGCACTATTATGCAACCCACCTTTTGAAAATCCTGTAGTATAAAGTATGCCATGATGAAATATGACAAAGAATTTTATGAACGACAGAAAACCGGGAGTAAGACCTCTGCATCGGTTGTGTTGAAGTATTTGTTTGAGTTGTTCTGTCCAGCTAGCGTGGTTGATGTGGGATGTGGTACCGGCGTATGGCTGGAAACAGCGAGAACATTCGGTGTGTCCGACATACTGGGTATCGACGGGGAATATGTCATCGATGGTGCTTTGATGATTGACCAGCACAATTTTTATCCTGTGGACCTGGAAACCGCCTTTCATCTCGAACGGACATTTGATATGGCGATGTCGTTAGAAGTGGCAGAACATTTAAGTCACGAACGTGCTGAAGGGTTTATTGCTGACCTCTGTGCTCTTTCAGACGTAGTGTTATTTTCGGCTGCACTCCCATATCAAGGTGGTGCGGGTCATGTTAATGAAAACTGGCTCGAATACTGGGCCGAAAAGTTTGCGGTTTTCGGATTTATTCCGCTTGATTTTCTTCGCCACGCATTGTGGAATAACTCAGAAGTCGAATGGTGGTATCGGCAAAATTTGCTACTTTATGTCCGTGAGACGAGTGCTGAAAAACTGTTCCCTGGAATACCTCCCGCCGATCCGCACCGTCTGAGCATGGTTCACCCTGAATTTTTTCTTTGGTCGTTGCAACGCTCTGGCGATGAACGGGTCGTGCGGACGTTTGCCCAGGATCGATATTATTACAGGTTCGTCACAGCGGAAGACAAAAACAATATGGTCGCCAGAATACCTGGTTATGGACAGGAGTTCGGTGATGCAAAATAAGGAGAATGAACCTATGCATATCTTAGTAACCGGCGGTGCTGGATATATAGGGAGCCATGTCGTTCGACAACTTTCCCAAATGCAAGACATAAAGATTAC
Organism: Sulfuricurvum sp.; assembly: GCF_028688295.1. GTDB lineage: Bacteria > Campylobacterota > Campylobacteria > Campylobacterales > Sulfurimonadaceae > Sulfuricurvum. Next base: position 4,990 of record NZ_JAQTYM010000035.1, on the reverse strand, counting down.
TGTAATTGATAATCTATGCGGAGGCTATTTTGATAGCATCAGTGAACTAAAGCTGTTGTTTCAATCGGATAGATTTGAGTTTCTCAATGTAGATTTAAACGATTTTGGACGAGTAGAAGAGTTGTTTAAGGATTCTAAATTTGATGGCGTTATTCATTTTGCTGCGCATTTGCAAGTGGGTGAATCCGTTCTTAATCCATTGAAATACTACATGAACAATACAGTCAATACTACACATTTGATTCACATGTGTCAAAAATACGAAGTTAATAAATTTATCTTTAGTTCTACCGCAGCAGTATACGGTGAGCCTTCGAAGATGCCAATACGAGAAACCACACCTACTGCTCCTATTAATCCTTATGGCATGAGCAAGCTCATGAGTGAACTGGTGCTTCAAGATGCAGCACGTGCAAATCAAGATTTTAAATACGTGATACTTCGCTATTTTAACGTAGCGGGTGCGAGCATGGATAATTCTATCGGTGAATGTCATATTCATGAAACTCATCTGATTCCTCTAATCGTTCATGCAGCTATCGGCAAGCGTGAAAAGATCATGATGTTTGGAGCTGACTATCCGACTCCGGATGGTAGTTGTATTCGTGACTATGTACATGTTGAGGATTTAGCATCTGCACATATCCAAGCATGGCACTATTTGAATGAGGGGCATGAAAGTGACGTGTTTAACTGTGGATATGGTCATGGATATAGCGTCAAAGAGGTCATAGATATGGTCAAACGGGTAAGCGGTGTCAATTTCAAAGTAGAAATCGCTCTCCGTCGTGAAGGTGATCCTGCAGAACTTATTGCTGACAATCTAAAAATTAAAAATATTATGGGCTGGAAACCAAAATACGATGATTTGGAACTGATATGTAAAAATGCATTGAATTGGGAACAAAAAATGACGAAGAAAGGTACATAATGAGAAAAAGATCACCGATTAAAGTATGTTTATTTCCAGCTGCAGGATATGGCACACGTTTTTTACCCGCTACCAAAGCAATGCCTAAGAACATCAGGGTCAGAGTTTTACTTTTAACTAATTTTTCGTTACGATAAACAAAAATGGGGCTGAAATGCCTCGCAAACCAAGAATAGAAAAAATTGGATTTTACCATATCATCAATCGATAAAATGTCTCTCTATTTAACATACTGTTAAATTATATTTAAATAAATATCTCTTATATGCATTTGGCTATAATAATATCAATGTAATTATTAAGGATTTTGGATGCCAACTATCAGCATGTTTTATGGGATAATCATAAGAATGTATTGCTCTCCAAATGAGCATAATCCGCCTCATATCCATGCCTACTATAATGAATATACTGCAATCTTAGACTTAAATAGTTGTGAATTAAGCGATGGCAAATTACCAAACAAACAAAAAAAGCTTGCTGAAGCTTGGGCGGAATTGCATAAAGATGAGTTGATAGCAGATTGGAATTTAGCTCAAAACGGTGAATTGCCATTTTCTATTGAGCCATTAAAATAAGGAAAAACCATGTACTTAGCAATTAAATCAGTTGAACCACAAAATGATTATAAACTTCTTTTGACTTTTGAAAATAGTGAAAAGAGAGTTTTTGATGTATCTGAGTATCTGCATATCGGTAAATTTGCAGAATTAAAAGATAAGTCTATTTTTAATAGTGTAAAGGTAAGTTTTGATTCTATAGAATGGTCAAATCATTTGGATTTAGACCCTGAAATACTTTATGAAAAATCAATAAGAGTTAATCAACAAGGCTAAAAAAGATTATTTAAAAGAAGAGATTGGGATTTTAAAAGAGGAGTATAGCCTTACGTCAAAACATAGACAAAGTAATCTTTCGTTAGAATCTATTCTGTACAACATACAAAGAGAGATTTTAATGTTAAACGAGCAACGCCTTACCCACCTCAAGCAACTCGAAGCTGAGTCAATTCATATCTTGCGTGAAGTAGTTGCGGAGTTTGAAAACCCTGCCATGCTTTACAGTATCGGAAAAGATAGCTCTGTAATGCTCCATCTGGCACAAAAGGCGTTTTATCCTGCACCGCCGCCATTTCCTCTCGTTCATGTCGATACCATGTGGAAATTTCGTGAAATGATCGAGTTTCGTGACCGACGAGCACAAGAAGTGGGGATGGATCTGATCGTTTATGTAAATCCCAAAGGTGCTGAGATGAACATTAGCCCTTTCGAACACGGTTCGGCACTCCATACCGACATCATGAAGACCGAAGGGCTCAAGCAGATGCTCGATATCTACAAGTTTGATGCCGTATTCGGTGGAGCGCGGCGTGATGAAGAGAAAAGTCGGGCAAAAGAGCGGATATATTCATTCCGTGACAAGAATCACCGATGGGACCCGAAAAACCAGCGTCCTGAGCTGTGGAATGTTTATAACGGACGCCATCAGAAGGGTGAAAGTATTCGTGTGTTCCCACTCTCCAACTGGACGGAACTCGATATCTGGCAATACATCTACCTGGAGCAAATCCCGATTCCCTCTCTCTATTTTGCTGCGGAGCGCGATGTGGTCGAGATGGGGGGGACGCTTATCATGGTAGATGATGATCGGATGCCAGAAGAGCTTCGCAAAACAGCAAAAAAAGAGCTGGTCCGTTTTCGTACGCTAGGGTGCTATCCGCTTACCGGTGCCGTAGAGTCTGAAGCGACGACTTTGCCGCAGATTATCCAAGAGATGCTGCTTACAACAACCTCTGAACGACAGGGACGGCTTATCGACAGCGATTCTTCCGGATCGATGGAAAAGAAAAAAATCGAGGGGTATTTTTAATGGCGCATCAAGGTGATCTTATAGCAAGCGATATTGAGGCGTATCTCAAGATGCATGAAAACAAAGGGTTGATGCGTCTTATCACCTGCGGCAGTGTTGATGATGGGAAAAGTACCCTCATCGGACGTTTGCTGTATGATTCGAAAATGATTTTCGAAGATCAGCTCTCAGCCATCGAAAAAGATTCTAAAAAAGTGGGGACACAAGGGGGCGAACTCGATTTGGCTCTCCTCGTTGATGGATTGCAAAGTGAACGGGAACAGGGGATCACGATCGATGTCGCGTACCGCTTTTTCTCAACCGACAAACGTAAATTTATCATCGCCGACACTCCGGGTCATGAGCAGTACACCCGCAACATGGCGACTGGGGCATCGACGGCCGATTTGGCAATAATTTTGATCGATGCCCGTCAGGGAGTGCTGACGCAGACACGTCGCCATTCGTATATTGTTACATTGCTGGGGATCCGTAATCTCGTCGTCGCCATCAATAAAATGGATCTGGTCGATTTTTCGCAGGAGCGGTTTGAGCAGATTAAAGCCGAATATTTGGCATTGGTTCCTCAGCTCCCTAACCATAAAGCACTTCAGATTGAATTTATCCCGATGTCGGCTCTTAATGGCGATAACGTTGTCTCCAAAAGTGAAAAAGCACCGTGGTATACCGCTCAGCCGTTGATGGAAATGCTAGATTCGATCAATCTGAATGCTACCCAAGATCCTCAACACACCTCATTGCGTTTTCCTATCCAATATGTCAGTCGACCACATCTTAATTTCCGTGGATTTGCCGGGACGATTGCAAGTGGATCGATGAAAGTGGGGGATGCAATCACTGTTCTCCCATCACGCAAAACGAGCCGCATAAAGAGCATTGTTACCCCTGATATCAAGGACCTTTGTCCGAAAAATTTTGATGAAACGGTGGAAAGTACTCAGGAAGCGTTTGCTCCGATGGCCGTGACGATCACCCTCGAAGATGAGATCGATATCAGCCGTGGCGATATGATAGTCCACTCAGATGCCGTTCCTGAGGTTGCAGATCGATTTGATGTCATGGTGGTATGGATGAGTGAGACTCCGATGAATATCGGGACCAGCTATATCATCAAACGCTCTACGTCAGTTATGAATGGAGTATTTGGCTCCATCGAATACAAAAAAGAGGTCAATACGTTTGATGAACTTCCGACGCAAAAGCTAGAACTCAATGACATCGCGAAATGTACGCTGAATATCGATCGCCCCATCGCGTGTGATGCGTACATCGACAATAAAATGACGGGAAGTTTTATTATCATCGACCGTTATACCAATGCAACGCTCGGAGCGGGTATGATTGTCTCCTCACATCTCGGGGGTGATTCTAAGCAAAGTACTTTACGCACCTATACGGAAGCTGAAATGGCCCTCAATGTTTATATTCGTACTCATTTCCCGGAGTGGCAATGTCTCGATATCAGCGGGCACTGAGCCCGGTAGGGTTGTAAGTCGATATGGAAAAAGAATTTATTCTCGTCTCATTTCTCGTTTTTTTGATCTTATTGATGAGCAACCGTTTTAAGCCGGTGGTTTTATTTTCCGGACTACTGGTGATTTATTATCTTGGCGGTTTTTTGCCAACGGACCGTTTTTTGGGAAATTTTGCTAATGAGTCGGTGATTACTCTGGTCCTCTTGCTCTTGATTTCTATCGGATTAGAAAAAGTTCATTTGATCGCTCAGATCGCACCAATGGTGAGTAAAAATACGACGGAACGTTTCGCACTTCTCAAACTTTCGGCGATTGCCACACTCTCTTCCGCTTTTTTAAACAATACGGCAGTGGTGGCGATGCTGATGGGGAGCTTGAAAAAACAGAAAAATATTTTACCCTCCAAATTGCTGATTCCTCTGTCATATTTTGCGATAGTGGGAGGGACGATCACGCTGGTCGGTACGTCGACTAACCTGATCGTTAACAGTTTCGTCGTTGATGCAGGACTGGGAAGCTTGAAAATGTTTGATTTTTTTGCTGTTGGCTCGGTGATTGCGATAGCTGTTACGGCAGTTGTGGTTATTCTAGCACCTATGGTTCTCCCTGATGTAGCAAATGAGAATGAATCGCGTGCCGAGTATTTTTTAGAAGCAAGAGTCAGTGAAAATTCTCCAATGCAGGGAAAAACGATTTACGAAAACGGTCTGCGTAA
>NZ_JAQTYM010000002.1 GCF_028688295.1 Sulfuricurvum sp. | reverse complement strand
ATTATTAGATTTTTAAATAGTAATGGGGGATATATTTAGTGAAACCGATTTCATTTTTTTTATCAGTCGCCGTCTGTACAGGGATTATGACTTCACCACTGTTTGCTGATGTGGCAAAAGGGCAGAAATGGTACACAAAAGAGTGTAAAAGCTGTCATGGCAACGGAACGAAAGGTGCAGGAATGCATACGCAAGATGAATGGGATGAGTTATTTGGGAATGACAATGAACAAATCATCAAAAAACATATAGGGACACCTGCTGAAGCGTATTTTAAAGGGGAAAGCTTTAAAAATCGTTCAAAAGATATTCGTGATTTCTTATTCGAATATGGTTCGGATTCGGGAAATGTACCTGCTTGTTAAGGGATAAAAATCTAGAGTGTAGAAATTTAAAAGTGTGAGAGTTTGATACATTTTTGATAAAATAAGCTGAAAAAGCATCACATTAACATTCTATTAAAGCTTCATTTATCCTTTATCGGTTATGATTGTGTGGTATCAAAACACTCACACTATTTTTTGTAAATATTGAAAGTGTTTTAAAATCAATTAAATTTCGAAGGAGAATACAATGACAAAATCAACATCATTTTTTCTTGCGGCTGTTGTTGCTGCAAGTTTGATGAGTACGTCTGCGTTCGCTGATGCTAAAGCAGGTCAAAAAATCTATCTTAAAACGTTGAAAGCAAAATTCAACATGAATGGAACTAAGTTTGCTGCTGAGCATACTGTTTCTGAGTGGGAAGAACTTTTTGCTAATGATGCTGCTGGATTCATCAAAGAATACGGACAACGTTTCCCAACGGCAGTCCCAGTTTTGACAAACCCTTCAATGAAAGATAAGCTTCAAGATATTGGAGATTTTGCTAAAGAATACGGCTCAGATTCAGGCAACGTCCCTTCTTGCGGATAATGCTCTAAACACCCTTTACTGGGTGTTTTCCTCTTCGCTCTTTTTTTCTTCCCTACAATTTGAATAAGAGTTAGTTTAAGCTCTCAACTCAGTTCTATCTTTAAATCCGCTGTGCGCTCCCATTTAGCTACAATAAACCCGAATTAAAGGGATAAGCATGAAAATAGCAATATGCGGAATAAGTGGTTTTGTAGGGAGTGCGTTAGAACGTTTTTTCCAAGAACGCGGTGATGAAGTAGTTTCTCTGAGTATTCGCTCCACTTTCCCGATCGAATCGATAGCTCAAAGGCTCAATGGGGTTGATGTTGTGATTAACCTTGCCGGAGCTAATATCATGGGTAGATGGAGTAAAAAGTACAAAGCACTTTTACGACAAAGTCGCTTGGAGACTACAGATAAGATTGTGGCTGCACTCTCTCTTTGCGATATACCTCCTTCTGTTTTTTTAAATGCTTCTGCTGTGGGTCTTTATGATGCGTACCATCAACATGATGAATTTTCCAGCTACTTCGGAAATGATTTTTTAGCTGAATTGGTTCAGGGTTGGGAACATGCTGCATTTCGTGCTCAATCTGATTTGACCCGTGTATGTACAATGCGTTTTGGCGTTGTCTATGGTAGGGGTGGAGGGGCAATGAGTCAAATGCTTCCCCCATTTAAACTAGGTCTTGGAGGGAAAATGGGGGATGGTTTTCAGATGATTTCATGGATTCATTTGGACGATTTGGTTCGTGCCTGTGAATTTTTGATCGATCATCATGAAATTCAGGGAGCGGTAAATTTCACCTCTCCTGAGCCAATTACCAATCTCGAACAAGCGAAAGCGATGGGAAGAATTCTCCATCGTCCTACTTTTTTTGACCTTCCTTCATGGATTGTCAAACTTGCTTTTGGCGAAGGTTCTGTTGTAATGCTCGAATCCAAAGAGGTCTATCCTCGTATTTTACAAGAGAGAGGATTTCTCTTTCACTACCCTACATTTGACAGTGCGATGGAAGAAATTGCTCACGTGCAAGGGTAAGTAATTCTTCATCCAATTGGTAGGGATGGAGGGCAACCTCATCAATGGTTTTAAAGTTAAAATGGCTTTTGTTGTAGCAGATGATGAAATGATTTTGCCCCTCTATTAGTGCATCAATCGCATAAGTAACAAATTTATAAGCCATGAGTCTATCATAAACACTAGGATTTCCACCTCGTTGAATATGTCCTAACACGGTGACCCGTGATTCAAACCCTAACTCTTTTTCAAACCATTGGGATACCTCATTACTATTTAGTGCTTCTGAGACGATAGCGATAAAATAGTCCCGACCTTTTTCGATTTGAGAACGATAACAGTCGGTATATTCATGGATGTCGATTGGAATTTCAGGGATAAGACACATCTCCGCACCTGAAGTAATCGCCGAAATTAGGGCGAGATAGCCGCAGTTTCGCCCCATTGTCTCGATTACGAATGCACGGTGGAAAGAGGAGGCAGTATCTCGTATCTGATCAATCGCCTCTTTGATAACTCCTAGTGCGGTGTCAACTCCAAGACAATAATCGGTACCGTTGATATCATTATCAATCGTTGAGGGAATACCACAAAAAGCGATCCCGCTCTCATGGTAGAATCGCTCCATTCCTCGAAAGCTCCCATCGCCTCCCAGAACAACAAGCTTGTCAATCCCATGGGATTTGAGATTTTCTGCTGCGAGGGAGCGAAAAGCGGGTTCCATAAAACGCTTGGAACGGGCAGAACCGATTTTTGTTCCCCCCCTGGTTATGATTCCTGAAACATCTCGATAGCTAGCCGGTGTGATCTGGTTGTCGATCAACCCTTCGTATCCGTTACGTACAAAGTACGGTTGCATCCCTTTTGCATACGCGTATTCGACAAAGCGCTTTAGTGCGGGATTCATCCCTGAAACATCTCCGCCGGAGCAAAGGATCGCTATATTTTGCTTCATTGTTTTACCTTCTCTTTTAGCCATTGGCTGCATTGATTATTTAATTCCTCAGTTGCTTCCACTAGGGCAGAGACTCCCCCTGATGCATCTTCTGTCGGTGCATTTTTAGTGATAAAGAAACGTTTGTTTTCTATTGGAAGTTTGGTTTTTGCATCGATGAGATAATAGGTGATATCGAGTATTCCCTTGCTTTTTTGCCCCGATTCAAAACGGTGGTAAAAAGCGTGTAAGTCTGATTCAAGTATCCAATCCGCGTGTGCGGAAGACGCAGGGGGGATTAAGGTTGAAAAAATAGCTTCTGATTGAAGTTTATGGCTGAGAGAACGCTCGATCAGTAAGCTCGGAGAATCGCTCCATTGGGTGTAAAGGTAGCTTCCACTCTCTCCCGATGTACGTAAATAAATAAGATTTTTGGAGGAGAGAGAGGGGATTGTTTTGGTTCTGCTCATTCGAAGGGTTTTTGCTGAAAGTGTTGTGGCAGGCTTGATAGTCTTGGTTGAGGGATAAATGGTGTATTCGCTTATGGGCGGGGTCACTGTGGGGCTACATCCTACTAGGATAAACGCTGTGGGAATGATAAGGGTAAACAATCGCATCTTTATTCTCCTGGACCGGGTTTTGGTGATGATTTTTTGAATAATAAATCTGAAGGACTTTGGCGTAAGTCACGCAGGGTCGCTTCCATCTCTTGAGTAAGTGTTTGGCTACGGTGAATAAGATCGTTCAATTCGGCTGTTGTTGGCTGTATTAGGGAGTGAACATTGTAATCACCTCGGTCAAGATTGTTTTCAAGTTTACGGATCAGAGTATGGCTCTCTTGAGAAGTTGTAGCAAGTGATTCGAGGACGGTAGTCATTTTGGTTTGAACCAGAGTGTTGAAGTTGCCGGAAGTATTTTTCACACTCCCTGCGGCCTCCTTCATCGCAGTGAGCGATTCAGTGGCATTGGTCTCTAGGGCAATACTGCGATCTAACAGAATTTGAATTTCATCTTGATAGCTATCGATTTGAGCGGTAAGTGAGCGTAAATGTTCCAGTGATTGAGCGATATTATCGACATTTTTATCGCTGAAAATACGATCGGCACGATCAAGTGTGATAGAGAGTTTGGAGGCAACGTTACTCAACGATTCATCGAGGCGTTTGATCATCGAAGGAGAAGAAGCGATGGTATTAAAGGTATGGCTGTTGGTGGTGAGTAAGGGAGCATCTTTAGAGCCGCCGACAATTTCGATAAAGGCGAGACCTGTGATTCCGTAGAATTTCAAAACGGCACTCGAATCGGTTTTAATCGGGGTCTCTTTTTCGATTTTGAGGGTGAGTTCCACCTCTTCACTGTTTTTAGGGTTGATACGGATTGATTCAACTTTTCCGACATCGACACCGTGGAATTTAACGGCCGCTTCGGGTGCTAGACCTGAAACCGATTCGGTGATGTAGAGTCGGTAGCGATGGTAGGAGGCTTCGTCTTGGTTATATTTGCCGAGCCAGAAGGCAAAAGCAATCAGTGCTGAGGCAAAAATGAGGACAAACACCCCTACGGCAGTGTAGTTAACCTTTGATTCCATAAGACCCCTTTTGGAAGAAATAATCGACAAGCGGATGATCGATTTGGAGCACTTCGCTTAGTCTCCCCTCTGCGATCACTTTTTTGTCACCCAGCAGTGCGAAGCGATCAATACTGTTATGTATAGTATCCAAATCATGGGTAACCATCACGATGGTAAGCCCTAATAAATCACGTAATTGCTGAATCAGTGCATCAAACTGGCGTGAGCTCAGCGGATCAAGGCCGGAAGTGGGTTCATCGAGAAAGAGGAGTTTCGGATCGAGTGCCAGAGCACGGGCGAGAGCGGCACGTTTTATCATCCCTCCGCTAAGCTCGGAGGGGAAGAGATAGCGTGCGTGTTGCGGTAATCCTACGAGATCGATTTTCAGGGCAACAAGCTCATCGATCAGTTTAGGAGATAAATCGGTGTACTCACGATAAAGCATAGCGATGTTTTCCCCTACACTCAGTGAAGAGTAGAGGGCGCCGGATTGAAAGAGAACTCCCCATTGACGACGAAGATCTTGCGCTTGGAGAGGGGTGATGGTGGTGAGGTTATATCCGAGTACATTGAGGGTACCGCTTTGGAATGATTGCAAGAGTATCATCTCTCTCAGAAGGGTAGATTTCCCAGACCCACTCCCCCCTAAAAGGGCATAGATTTCATTTTCATACACCGTGCAGTTGACATGATCGTGGATAATAGTATCTCCAAAAGAGGTCACAATATCGCGTGCTTCGATGATGACGTGTTTCATAAATTAAGCTCCGTGAGGAGGATTGAAAAGAGGGCATCACACGCGATAACCAAGAAAATAGCGTTAACTACACTTTTGGTCGTGTAGTAGCCGATGCTCTCCGTATTCGAGGAGACCTGCATCCCTCGATAGGTGCTGACCATCGCGATTAAAAAGGCAAAAAACGGTCCCTTAATAATCCCAATCATATAGTGTTTGAGGGCTAATGCACCTTGGAGGCGGTGGATAAATTCGGTGAAACTGAGATTCGATTGTGCCTGAGCAATCACCATCCCTCCGAATATCCCGATGATATCGGCAAAAAAGATCAACAGCGGCATTACAATCATCAGTGCGATCACACGCGGCCATACCAAAAAAGTGAAGGGATCGAACCCCATCGTTTTCATCGCATCGATCTCTTGGGTCATTTTCATCGCACCGATTTGCGCTGTAAATGCTGAACCGCTCCTTCCTGCGACGACGATGGCGGTGATGAGAGGAGCGAGCTCACGGGTGAGGGAGATTCCGATAGTATCGACGATAAAAATATCGGCTCCGAATTTTTGGAGTTGGACGATACTTTGATAGGCGATGACAACTCCGATTAAAAAGGCACTTATGGCGATGATCGGGAGGGCAGAGGCTCCCGTGGTAAAGATATGGGCGACGATGGAACGGTAACGGATTTTGGAGGGGTGGAGAAGTGTATAAAAGAGCAAGACAAACGCTTCTCCTAAAAAGGCGATAAACTGAGTGATACCTGTGAGATTTTTGTGCGCTCCCTCTCCTAGCGAATAAAGCCATGAGGGACGAGTCGGAGGAGAGAAAATTTCATTTTTGCCGGAGTAGAGGAGGGAATAGAGTTTTGAGTGGTTTTCATTGATACCGATGAGTTCAGAGGTGATCCCCTCTTTTTCGAAGGCGCGGTGGTAGAGGTGCCATAACGCTATTCCGGCAGAATCAAGCTCGCTAATGTTACTCACATCCCAAATGAGTAAAGACTTGGGATGTAGTGTTTCCAATTGATAGGTGACTGTGCTTAAATAGGGTAATGTCCACATACCGCTACATTGAAGCAGGGTATGTGATGGTTCACTAATGATTTTAAGATGGGCAGTAGATGAACTTTGCATTCTCTATTGTAACGAAAAAATATTTCAAAACGTTGCTTTTAATCCTGCGTATACCATTTGCCCTCGAAGCGGTCCCCAGATGTGGGCTGAATCAAAGCCACCGTTCACATCATAGAAGAGAGGAGATTCAGTATCGGTTTGCACGTAATCAAATAGATTTTTGGCACCGGCATAGAGGGTAAAGTTTTTGTTAAGGGCTTTTGAAATTTTGATATCGACAGTCGTAAATGCCGGTGATGTTGTACTTTTAGGAGAGGTGGCGAGATCATCGTTGTAACGATCACCGTATCCGTATGGTGCTAAATCACGTGCACCCACCCATGTTGCTTCACTATAGAATTCCCAACCGTTAATATCATAGTCGATACTAACACGTGCACGCTGTTCTATAGCGGCTAGTGAGAGGTGTGATTTATATGCATCATCGTATCGATAGATTTCATAGGCACCTGAGAGATTGAGCCCTTCGCTCAATTCATAACCGATAGTGATATCCATATTTTTGACACTGACCGTTTCGTTGCTATTACGTAAAACCGGAGTTGCGGCGGAATCATCGATGTAGGCGAGATTTTTGACCTGTGTATAGGCAGCGGAAGCGGTTACACTAAGCGCATTTGCCTCATACGAGAGTGAATAGCTCGCTCCACGCGATTTTTCCAGCTCCGTGATAGCCATATCGAATCCGCTATCGAGCAGACCGTGTTCTGATTCAAAAAAGGTAAGCGGTGAACGATACCCCATACCGGCACTAAAGCGTGACGTCAAAGTGTTTGTGAAGTTATGACGCCAGTGTAGTCTGGGAACAAACAATGTTTCGTCAATCTCATTTCCTTGTACTGTTTTGGCACGCCAATCGGTGGTGATTTTAGTTGTGCGAAGAGCGAGAGTGAGCTCATTTTGATCATCGATCATCCATGCATCTTGGGCATAAACTCCTAAGGCTGTGTAATCAAAGTCATCTTTATCCATACCTGCAACATCGAAAAATGCCACAGATTGTGATCGTGCTGTTTCGATTTTTGCATCGGCTCCATAGGTAAGGAAATGGTTATTATTGAGTACATGATCGACTTTTAGATCACCGAAATAGGTTTTATCGGTATTGAGATAATCGGATCCTTCATAAAGTGAATCTTGTTTTTGTTCAGCGTAAGCCAGAGTTGTTTGAAGATTCATCTCATTGTTGAGTGCATGACGTTGTTTGAGATAGAGTTCATCACGTGTTGTGTCGATACGTTCTAATACTGACATAGGGCTGCTGGTGAGGGGATTGTTTACATTCCCGACAGTAAATAGCGGATCATTGTTCGCCGGATTAAAGCTAGCAACCGCAGAGCTTTCTGAGACCATAGAACCACCGAAGGAATTTGAAGTGAAATGGCTTGCTTTGATCTCAACTGAATCGATGGATGAAAACTCATGTGTCAGCATAAAAGTGAGGGACTGATTTTTTAGACTCGGAGATTCACTAACACGGTTATGATCGTTGTCAACCTGATTTTTATCATGGTACGATGCGGAAATAAGTACTCCCGTTTTTTGATCTGTACTCATTGCTTCGCCGAGGATTGAATAATTTTTAGTTCCCAATGTCCCCATTGAGAGATCAACTTCGACACTGTTGTTACGTGGTTTGCGCGGGATAATGTTGATTGTCCCTCCGATCGCTTCGGGAGCAATAAGGGACATTCCTGAACCACGGGCAATTTCGATACTTTCAATATCTGTAGTGCCGATGGCATCCATACCGTAAAAACTGGAAACGGTAGAGTTAAACGGGATACCATCCACCAATACGGTTGTATGTTCCCCTTTTAATCCGTTCATTTGTACTCGCTTGAGCCCACAGATAGAACAGCCTGTTGTAACACTAATACCGGTTTGTTTACTTATGAGATCGGCGAGGGTGGCTGATTGGGTTTGAGTGATCTCATTTTTGTCGATCACTTCTGTTTTTTCAACCAAATCTTTGAGAGAACCTTTGTGTTGTATAGTAGGAGCAGTACCGTCAACAGTGATTTTGTCCAGTTGGAGATCATTTGCCGATGCAAAAGTGCATAATGCTGCACACGCAACGATGGAGAGAGTTTTTTTCATAGAAATATCCTAATTTTTAAATTATAAAATGGTTTGCTTGTTGAAAAAAGAGATTAAGAAAGAGGGGGAGAACGACTGCGAGAGGAGATGATCGAATTAATGAGTTTGGGTAAAGATTGTCCGATAAAAGGCTCATAAACTAACGCAAGCAATGGAAGTTGATACGCTTCTGTCGGTAAAGCGATTGTTTGTGTGAGAAGATAGATTGGGCAACTTTCTTCGACATGGTTATCCATATCGTGATGATGGTGGACGATCTCATGCATGGCACCTAAAAGGGTTGAAGCAACAAACAACATAACAAAAAAATGTCTAAATCGTCGCATTATTTCCCTTTTAATAATGTGAATTTTACCATAAGCAGCCGATACGGGTTTTAAATAAAAAATCTACTTTGTCGATTAATAAATGAGAGTATGTGGCATAGTGTTTGCTTCAGCAGGATAGAATTATAGATGAGGTAGAAAATATGATCAAAAAATTAATAACTTTGTGTTTAACCTGTTCTGTCACTCTGATGGCAGGGATCGATAAAAATGAGCTCAATAAACTCGAAGTAGAAGCGTTGTTGGTTAAAGATATGACTACAAAACAAATGCTTTATTCGAAAGAGCCGTTTAAAGAGGTACAGCCGGCTAGCCTGACTAAAGTGATGACGGTTATGTTGGCGATTGAATACGGTAGTCTTAAAAAACCGATTACGATTACACGGGAAATGACCAAAGTAGAACCGACGATCGCGGGGTATAGACGGGGTGATGTGATCCTAATGGAAGATTTGATCAAAGCAGCGATGATCAAATCGGATAATGATGCGGCTAAAGCGATCGCGATTACGGTGGGGGGAAGCGAAGAAAAATTTGTTGAGATGATGAATACTAAAGCTAGAACGATAGGCATGAGCCATACCCATTTTACCAATCCGTGCGGTTACGATACTAAAGGGCACTATTCCACCCCCAAAGACCTCATGAAAATGGCCGAATATGCGATAAAAAATCGCAAATTTAACGAAATCAGCAAAATGAACGAACACCGATATCGTGCCATCAATAAAAACCGCGAATTTTACGCCTACACCCATAACCGTCTTTTGAACCGTTACCAGTATGCCGTCGGGATAAAGACTGGCTACACTGCCAAAGCGGGACCGTGTCTGATCGCACGGGCAAAAAAAGATGGTAAAGATTGTGTGATTGTGATGATGAATGCCAAAGGGGATCGTTGGAAGACCGCTAAAAATATTTTTGAGCAGGTTTTAAACAGTTAAATACTTTTTGATAAAACTTTCATAACTCTCTTTTTTCTCTTCGAACGTCATTGCCGCATGAGCGGGTGAGGTGGAGGGGAGAAGCACTTTTTCTACTTTCAAATCTTTAAAAAACTTCATAAACAGATCATGGCTTTTTTTCCCTGTAAAGGCGAAGGCTTGGATATTGGGATACTCACGTAACAGTTTTTCAAAATCATTAGGGATGCAGTTTTTCAAATTCGTATCGCTCGAATTGCTCCGCTCACATGAACCGATCACATCCCACAACCCAATCCCCTGCTCAAGGCAAAATGCTTTTTTCGCCTCATTGGTTTCTAAACGGAGATCAAAAATTTCTTCGAGTATCGGCCAAAATGCGTTGCGGGGATGGGCATAATAAAAAGCCTGCTCGAATGACGCGATACTGGGGAAACTTCCGAGGAAAAGAATACGGGTATACTCATCAAGGATGGGTGGAAAAGGGTGAACATAGGGCTTCATAGAGGAATTTTATCTCAATTTACCTTCCCCTAAACCACCGTTTGCTACAATTCCACCATTAATTTATGGGCATACGACCCAATCAAAGGAACTGCATGAAGCGTGCATTGCTCAGTGTCAGCGATAAAAGCAACATCGTTGAATTTGCCAAATCTCTTATCGGGTTGGAATATCAGATCATCTCTACGGGCGGAACGTACAAAATGCTCAAAGATGCGGGTGTAAGTGCCATCGAAATCGATGAGGTGACCAAATTCCCTGAGTGTTTCGAGGGGCGTGTTAAAACCTTAAATCCGTACATCCACGGCGGTATCTTGCACCGACGTGACAAACAATCACACCTCGATCAAGCGGTAGAACTCGGTGTTGAAGCGATCGATTTGGTATGTGTCAACCTCTATCCGTTCAAAGCGACGATCGAGAAAACCGACGATTTCGAAGAGATTATCGAAAACATTGACATCGGCGGCCCTGCGATGGTGCGCTCTGCGGCGAAAAATTTCGACAGTGTTATCATCCTTACTGATCCGTCAGACTACTCACTCGTTCTTAATGCGATTGCAAACGGTGAAAATACGGTTGAGTTCCGCCGTGATCTTATGATAAAAGCGTATGAGCATACTGCAGCGTATGACTCGATGATCGCCAACTACATGAACAAACGTTTCAACAACGGCATGGGGTCTAAACAGTTCATCGTAGGATCCAAAGTAATGGATACCCGTTACGGCGAAAACCCTCATCAAAAAGGCGGTTTGTACGAGTTCGATACGTTCTTCTCACAAAACTTCAAAACCCTCAAAGGGGAAGCGAGCTTCAACAACCTTACCGACATCAGCGGTGCGGTGAAAATCGCGGCAGCATTCGGGGATGAAAATGCAATCTGTATCGTCAAACACGGTAATCCGTGCGGCTTTGCAATCCGTGAAAACCTCCTTGATGCGTATAATGAGGCTCTCAAATGCGATCCGATCTCTGCGTTCGGCGGTGTCGTAGCGGTCAACGGTGTCGTGACCAAAGAACTTGCAGAAAAAATGAATGAGATGTTCCTCGAAGTTATTATCGCAGGGTCTATCGACGACGAAGCGCGCGCGGTGTTCGAGCCGAAAAAACGTCTCAAACTTTTCGAATACGGCAGTGATCGTATCGCCCTCAGCAACGACGCAATCGATTTCAAACACATCGATGGCGGGTTTGTATTTCAAGACGCTGACCGTGTAACTGTGGAAGAAGTCAAAAACGCTAAATTGGTAACGAAGCACGTTGCGAGTGATGCTGCTATGAAAGATGCGGAGATTGCGTACAAAGTAGCGTCATTGACCAAATCAAACTGTGTCGTCTATGTCAAAGACGCGGCAATGGTAGCCGTCGGTATGGGGATGACTTCTCGTGTCGATGCGGCGCGCTGTGCTCTTCGTAAAGCCGAAGAGATGGGTCTGGATGTGAGCGGTTCAGCTCTTGCTTCTGAAGCGTTCTTCCCGTTCCGTGACTCTATCGACGCGGCGGCGGGTGCGGGTGTTAAAACGGTTATCCAACCGGGTGGTTCGGTACGTGATGAGGAAGTCATCGCGGCGGCGGATGAGCACGGTATGGCACTCTATTTCACTGGTGTTCGACACTTTCTGCACTAAGAATGATTGCGCCGCTATGGCGCAACTTTAAATCCCCCATAAAACCCTTGTCTACGAACTTTTCTTTTTAACCTTGATTGACATTGACTCAAACTTAGTGCTATAATTTTTAACAAATAACTAGCTATGATTTTAATAGGATACAACTATGTCTAAAAGTTTATACACTACTCTCGAAATCGCTCCCGGTGCAAGCGAAGCCGAGATCAAAAAAGCGTACCGCAAACTTGCACGTCAGTATCATCCCGATGTGAACAAAGATCCTGCGGCAGAAGAGAAATTTAAAGAGATTAATGCCGCGTATGAAGTCCTCAGTGACAAAGACAAGCGTGCAAAATACGATCAGTATGGCGACTCGATGTTCGGCGGTCAGAATTTTCACGATTTTGCTCGCGGTCAAGGCGGGAATGTTGATTTGGATGAGATTTTACGCAGTATGTTCGGTGGCGGCGGTGCCGGAGGATTTGGCGGAGGCGGTTTCGGCGGCTTTGGCGGTGGAGGATTCGGAGGGAGTGGCTTCGGCGGAGGGATGAACCTCGATATCGATGCCAATGTTACCGTTCCCTTTGCCGTAGCAGTTCTCGGTGGAAAACACTCGATCAGCCTCTCGGGAGAGAGTTTCGACATTAAAATCCCTGCTGGGATCAAAAGCGGTGAAAAACTCCGTGTTCGCGGAAAAGGGAAAAAACATGGATCGCAAGTGGGTGATTTGTACCTGCGGATCGATGTCGCCGCAAATCCTGAGTATGAGCGCGAAGGGGATAATTTGGTCAAAACCTTTAACGTCCCTCTCTATGCCGCACTTTTCGGCGGAAAAGTAGCGATTCAGACATTGGAAAAAGAGGTAACGCTAAAGGTGCCTGAAAACACCAAAAACGGTCAACGTTTCCGTCTCAAAGAGATGGGGGTAATGAACCGTCAGAGCAATGTACGCGGTGATTTGTATCTCAAAGCAAATATCGTTTTACCTCCTGTCGATAAAATCGATGTGGATTTGGTCGAACAAATGAAAAAATCTCTTCCACAGGAGTAGGGTATGCACCATTTTGACGAACCGGTTTATATGATCAGTATTGTTGCCAAGATTTTGGATATTCATCCGCAGACCCTTCGTCAATATGAACGGGAAAATTTGATCGCCCCCTCACGCTCGGACGGACGTATCCGTCTCTATTCTCAGCGTGACATCGAAAAAATCAAAATGATTCTCCGTTTGACTCGTGAAGTAGGGGTGAACCTTGCCGGTGTCGATGTCGTGATTCGTCTCAAAGACAAAATGGAGGCGATGGAGCAGGAGATGATGGAGTTACGCGCCGAAATCGCGCGTATGCGAAGCTCTAGCGGTGTTCCTCCTGAAAAATCGCTCGTGACCAAGCGTAGTATCTATGAAATGGTCATTTTTGATGATGATATTTTAAAGTAATTGTATGAGTGTTTCTCCGATTATCCATGAGAGCTGGAAAGAGGCATTAAAGGGTGAGTTTGCTCACCCCTACATGGAAGAGCTAAAAGCTTTTTTAGTCGAAGAGAAAAAAAACTACACTATTTTCCCGCACGGCAACCATATCTTCAATGCATTTAATTCTACCCCTTTTGAGAATGTCAAAGTGGTTATTTTAGGTCAAGACCCTTATCATGGAGCAGGTCAGGCACACGGGTTATCGTTTTCGGTTCAGCAAGGGATTCCTCTTCCCCCATCACTCCAAAATATCTTTAAAGAGCTGGTGAGTGACATCGGATGTCCGTACCCCAAAAGTGGCGATTTGAGCCATTGGGCGCAGGAGGGGGTATTGCTTCTCAACACTCTCCTCACTGTCCGCTCAGGTGAACCATTTTCCCATAAAGAGCGGGGGTGGGAGCGATTTACCGATCAAGTAATCCGAACGCTTAGTGCACAGCGCGAACATATCGTTTTTATCCTCTGGGGGGCACCTGCGGGGAAAAAAGCGGCTTTAATAGATGAGTCTAAACACTTAATTCTCAAAGCACCCCATCCTTCGCCTCTTTCGTCCTATCGGGGATTTTTCGGATCGAAGCCATTTAGTCAAACGAACGACTATCTCAAATCGATGCAGATAGCTCCGATTGAGTGGTCGCTTTGAGCTTTTGAAGCTCTTTTTTCTGTTTTTGTAAAAGCTCTTTGACCTCGGGTACGGGGAACTCTAGATAGATTTTTTTAAGCAGATCGATTTGGTTTACCGTGTCTTGAATCGCTCCTAAAGTGTTTTGAAGCTGTTTACAATGGGAAATCACCTCTTTGCAGTGATGCAGATCGGAAATCTCCAAAAACTCAAAACCGTACCGTGCGTCTTTGAACTCGATTCGTAGACGATGGAGTGTTCTAGGATCGGCATCGGGTTCAAGTGCTAAATACGAATCAAGGCAGTGTTGATAGTGGGTAAGAACTTTTTGTATCAGTATTTCTGAGAGATAATCGGGATTGCTCTCTGAGAGTAGAGCTGAATACTCATCGATCAATACGAGTGTTTTGTCGGTGTATTTTTGGGTAAAAAGAGATTTAACATTGTTTTTTCGAAGTTTTAAGAGATACTTGAAGAGTTTAGGGTACTTGGAACGTGAGAGAGAATCGATAAGTACATCGAGTTCTCGAATGGGATTGGTCTCTTGCATGGCAAGTTTCAGTATTTTAGGAAATGGGAGTGATTTACCTAAAAAGAGGTTGACGAGTGAACGGATACGGCGTAGAGTAACTCGGAACTCATGAATTTGCTCCTCCTTTGCACCTTGTTGCAGTGAATGGAGAAGTACACGTGAATGATAGAGCTGATAGAGTAGATATTGCGTTAATTTTGTTGCTTCCATTTACCCATTATAGCCAATCTGCGTTACATTCGAAAGAGAGCGTAAATCGGCAAGTGATCGGAGTATCCTTCCCCTAGATGGTGTTTTGGATGGGTTTTAGAATGTTGCCAGCGGTAGGGTTTACCTTTGTAGAATAGATAGTCTGCTTCAAAACGTTGAAAGCTCCCTCGAACATACTCTAGTCCCTCTCCATCTGCTAGGGCAGAAGAGATAATCATATTATCCAGAGCTTCCCCTTTGCCTTTGTATTTATGGCTCCATCGTTGTTTTTCATCCACGTCATACCAGAGATTATAGAGATGTCCATCACTGTTTTTAAGGGATGCGTAGGTGATAGGATTTCCCTCATCATCAATGGTTTTGAGGATATGATTGATCCCGGTTATCCCTTCGGTATCGTTATGTTTACGGCTTTTGAGAAAGGTTTTGTACTCTTCATAATGGGAGTTGAAATCTCCGAGTAATACAAAAGGCTCATTTTCTGATAGTTCATTGAGACGATAAATAAGACGTTTGGCGGATAAGATTCGCTCACTCTCAGGACCACTTTTCGATTTCCAGTGATTGACAAATACCCGTAACGATTGGCCGTTGATATCGATTTTTGCTTCTAAAATATCGCGATATTTTCGAGTATAACTAACGGGATGTTTGAGGCCGCTTTGAATAGGATAGCGACTTAAAATCGCAGTGTTAACGCTCGATTTTTTTCCGCGCGCAAAGAGATAGTATTGATAATAAAGCCCTTGTCGATTGAGCTCGGTTTTGAGATCTTTGAGTGCAACCTCTGATTCAATCTCCTGAAGGGCGATAATATCGGCATTGACAGCTCGGATAACTTGGGCAGTATTTTTGAGTTTAATGCGATAAATATCCTGTGTCCATCCCCAATCGCCGTTAGGGGTATACTCTTCGTACTCATTTCCATCACGGTTCATATCAAACAGGTTCTCGACGTTGTAGCTCGCTATTTTCACATCTACCCCTCCCAAAAATGAGATTAATAATGCCAAGAGCAATGTTATACGCATTTATTCGATTCCGCTCAGACGCAGGAGATTTTTAGAGTCGCATTCACGTCCCATCATTTCTACAAAAAGCTCCTGCATAGTCTGAGATCCTCCTTTTCCTAATACGATCTCTTTGTAGCGACGGGCAAGCTCACTCCCGAAAACACCCTCATCGACAATGGCATAATAAGCATCCGCGCTGAGCACCTCCGCCCATTTGTAGCTGTAATACCCCGCACTGTATCCACCGCTGAAGATATGGCTGAATCCGTTTTGGAATTTATTATACGCCGGAGGTTTGATAAGAGCTGTTTGGTCACGGATGGAATCGAGCAGGTTTTGAATCTCATCACCTTGATAGAGTTTTGAATGGAGTTCGAAATCGAAAAGGGAGAATTCGATCTGTCGAAGCATAAACATACCGCTTTGAAAGTTTTTAGCTCGGATCAGTTTTTCGATCATTTCATCACTAAGGATTTCGCCGCTCTCATGATGCGAAGCAAACAGTTTCAGAACTTTTGGCTCATAAGCGAAGTTCTCTAAAAATTGTGATGGAAATTCCACCGCATCCCATTCAACACCGTTGACTCCGCTCACCCCGTGTTCTTTGACTTTGCTCAGTAGATGGTGGATTGTGTGTCCCATCTCGTGAAAGAGGGTGACTACATCATCGTGCCGCAGCAGTGAGGGAGAGGTATCCGAAGATGGGGGGAAGTTACAGACAACGAATGCGCTGGAGAGATGGGTGCACCCCTGAGTATCTTCGCAATGGGTTTGGAAATTGTGCATCCATGCGCCACCCCGTTTGTCTTTGCGGGCTTCGAGATCGAAATAGACCCGCGCGGTGAGTTCTTCCCCCTCATAAATATCATAGGCACTTGCTTTCGGGTCCCATAATTTGATGTTTTGGCGGACAAAACGGATGCCGAAGAGTTCATTCAAAAAGGTGAACATCCCCTCCATTACACTGTGTTGTTCGAAGTAGGGGCGATACTCCTCTTCGTCGATGTCGTATTGAGCTTTTTTGAGGATTTCGCCGAAATAGGCGGTGTCGTAGCTTTGCAGAACAACGTCCGGAGCGATGGCACGAAGCTCTTCGAGTTCTCGCAGCCCCTGACGGCGAGACGCTTCGATGAGGGAATTTAAAAATGTTAAAACACTCTCTGTGCTCGGTGCCATTTTGGACGCAAGGGAGTACTCAGCGTAGTTCTCAAATCCGAGGAGTTTTGCACTCTCCTGACGTAATGCCATTAGTTCATCAATAATTGCTCCGTTTTGCGGTGCACGGGTGGTATAAGCACGGTACAGCTCCTCTCGGATGATGCGGTTAACCCCATAGGTCATGTAGGCGATATAAGAGGGCATTTGGAGGGTAAAGCGGTATTTGGTGACGCCGTCTTCTTCAAAGCGGGCATTTTCTAAATCACTTTCAGGGATACCCTCCACATCGGTAGGATCGGTGATGACTTTCTCATACGCATTGGTGGCATCGAGAACGTTTTGGGAGAAGTCGTTGGTAAGAGTGCTTTTACGTAGATTGATCTGCGCCAAACGCTCTTTAGAAACCGTATCCAAATGGGCACCCGCAAGCTCAAAATGGAGAATATTGAGATCCAAAATACGGCGCTGTTCGATATTTAGAGAGTCATATTCACGAGCTTTGACACTTTTGAACGCTTCATAAATATCGAGATTTTGTCCCACAAAGGTGGAGTAATCAGTGAGGATCGGTAGGGTATCAGCGTATACTTTTTGGGACGCTTCGGAGTTTTTAACCGCATTGATATGAGATAGCGGGGTAAACAACAGCTCCAAATCCTCCTCCATCAGATCAAAAGGGCGGACAAAATTGGCGTAGGTTTTTTCCGGCGTAGCAAGTAAATTCTCTATGGTTTTATGGTTGATCTCGATAAGAGCGTTCAAATCGGTAATAAAAGTCTCTAAATTGAGTTTAAATTCGGCGAATGGGTGCATGATTTCTCCTATATGTGGTGTTATTGTAGTAAAGTGTTTCAAAAACTATTCTATAATTTTGCAATTTGTTATGAAGGTTATGAATCGATGCGCAACGCAATGAATGAACGCTCCAAATTATTAGTCCGCTATATTTTTGTCGGTGCACTCTCTTTGTTCCCTCTGATTTTAGTTTTAGTGGTTGTTAATTTCCTAAAAGATTTAGGGGTGAGTGCTTATCTATCACTCCATGATTACACCCATTCTTTTGGTTTTACTATTTTTCTTATGATTGCTGTGGTAGCTGTTTTCGCACTATTAGGGTACTCAATTGAGAAATATGGAAAATCAATGTTTGTTTCTATCATCGATAATACGTTCGAGCGGATTCCCGCTATTCGTTCGATCTACTCAGTCTCGAAAAAAATGGCGGCTATGTTTTCAGGGGGAGAAGATGGAGCTCGTAAAGAGGTAGTGCTCGTCGAATATCCTAAAAAAGATGTATGGGTTCCTGCTTATCTTTTAAATCGTCATGAAAATATCTGTGTTTTGTTTATTCCGACCTCTCCCAATCCTACAAGCGGATATACCGTTATCGTGGATGAGAATTTGACACTCAAAACCTCATTGACGCTTCAGGAAGCATCTTCTTTTATTATCAGTATGGGAGCCGATTTCCCGAAACGAGAGGAAATTACCAACTCTATTCGAACTCATCAAACTTCGGTTCCAGTGCTTTAAACTCACCGAGTAAGAGGGCTTGGTAGTGCGGTGCACTCTCGAAGAGTTTGCGCAGTGCCGTGATACCGTATTCTTCACTTAAAGAAGAATCCACAACGATATACGAGAGATAAACGGTATTCTCGTTGATGGAGAATTGGAGTCGCTCCAATGCACTGTTTTCCCCCAGTAAAAAATCGTACAACACTTCTATGTTTTCTTGAGGGATTCGGCAGAGGGCTGAATCGGCGATCACGATCCCGTTGTCGTAGTAGTTGATGTCGATTCGGGTAGGTCCCATCTCAAAGCGCCAACTTCTCTGCGAGCGGCGGGCGAGGGTAACATTGATATCCAACGCTTTTAAAATCTTTTCGATCAATGCAACAACGCCGGAGGGCTTATACCCCTCGCGTCTGCGTTTGGCGACGTCGAGTTTCGTACCGCATTTCGGGCAATAGTCATTTTGAATAGCCATCTCTTGTATGACGTTTTTACATGAGGTGCAGCGGATGACATCTTCAGTTTTGAGGGCGTTAAACTGATCGAGTGCCTCTTTGAGGGTATAGGCTGGGAGGGCAAATCCCAGATTGTTTGAGTTTTGGATGATAAACGTATTGACGCCGATCACCTCTGCCGAGTCATTCAGCAGAGGTCCTCCGCTGTTTCCGGGGTTTATTGCCGCATCAAACTGGATGTATTCAACTTCACCTTGCAGCCTTGTGGCTTTGGAAACGATCCCCTCTGTCGTAGAGTAGTTGAGCCCGTAGGGGTGCCCGATGGCGATAACGTTGTCTCCATCTTGTACACTCTGCGCGGAGAGTTTTAAGGGATGCTCATGTTTGATCGGGATGGGGGATCGGATAAAGGCCAAATCGAGGGCAGGGTCATCATAGATCACCGTACCGATTGTTTTTGGGAGGGTTTTGGTACTAATAAGAACCTCTTTGAGACCGCTTACCACGTGGGAATTGGTGATAATGAGGCCATCGATTAAAAATCCGCTTCCACTCCCGTAGGGGTTGGTAATTTGGACGATACTTTCGATGCTCTGTTCGACCATTTTTTGGGTGGTGGTATTCACACTTACACCTCCGTATAATCGAGATTTTTGATTTGGAGATAAAAACTTTGGCTGAAGTGGTTTAAATCACTGTAATTGAGATGTTCGGCGAAATTTTGAAGCCCCTTATAGCGATTCATGTACGGTTCAATCGATTCACGGATACGTTGCGCTATGAGATTTTGTTTGAACGTCTGTGTGGCAGGATCGTACAGCGGTGTTTCGCCTGAGGCTTTAAAAAACTCAGAGGTGTAGATTTCGACATGCAAATGAAAGAGAGATCGCAGTGAGGGGTGTAACCCGTAGTTGTAGAGGATATAGAGGGAAATATAGCGGTAAATTACGGTGATAACGTAGTTTGAACGATTGTTTTTATACCAGCGCACTTTGTTTAACGACTCCTCGATAAAGGCGGCAATCTCATCATGCAACGCTTGATCAAATGGAGAAAAGGTGTAGGGACAATTGTAAAATTGGGTGTTAAACGATTCAATATCCATCGTTTCAAGCTCGGCTAGATATTGCTCCAAGTCGGCATTCTTATCTTCGGTCAGTTTCTCATCATCCGTGAAATAGCCGTTGATTTTTTCACTGATATTTTTGGCCATTTTTTTATGAGGGAGGAAAAGATAATCGATTTGAAGTAACAAAGCAAGATAACTAAAAGAGACCATGCCGGTATTGTCATTCGATAAAAGACCGATCAGACTTTGTCTGGTCTCTTGGATCCATTGGTGCATAAAAGTGTAATTTGATTCGATAACATCACGTGAAATACTCAGGAGATGTTGGGTATCCAAAAGGGATAACTCGTCAAACTCACCAGCGATAAACTCTTTTTCAAAATCGGCATTAAGGGCAATTTCGCGGAGGGGAAAAAAGATTTTTTGGGGGGTGATCGTCGCGTTATCGAGTCGTATTGAGAGTTTTGCTACCCCATCCTTGTGACTAAAACGGCAGTAAGTGAGTTGAAAATCACGCTCTAAAAAACGGCGTTTGATAGCAACGTGCAACTTTTCACTGAGGGCGATATCGGCATACGCTTCGAGAAATGTCGGAGTCACAGTTCCTTTGATGAGGGCATACCCCTGATAGAGGGAAAAATTGATAGTCTCAGAGGTGCGTTCAATACTCAGATGAGAGGGGGAAAAAGTATCGTCTTGGTGGGTGAGAGAGGAGAGAAAAAATTCATACCCGCTTAATATATCACCCTGAACAAAAGCCTCCGATGCCCGTTCAAACAGCTCTCGTTCATCCGGATTCGGGAGGGCATGTGTCCCCCGTCCATACTGAGGTGCGCGATGCATTTGGGTTGGGTTAAACCACGTTTTGATCTTTTCGAACAACTTCACCTCACCATTTCCTTTGCCCATTATGAAGCTTAGTGTAATCAAAGCAACCTTAAAGCGACAATAAAGTATAATACGCGTAATTTAAAGGGCACATCTAAGATGCTTTCTAGGGAGTTGTATGGGCTATAAACGTGTTTTGGTAAAATTCTCCGGTGAGGCGTTGGCAGGTGAAAATGGTCACGGCATCGATACAAAAATCCTCAAATTTATCGCGGGTGAGATTAAAACCCTCGTAGATGCAGGGATTGAAGTGGGTATCGTTATCGGTGGCGGTAACATCATTCGCGGTGTGACTGCGGCAGCAGATGGAATTATCCGCCGTACTTCGGGCGATTATATGGGGATGCTGGCAACGGTCATCAACGCAATCGCGATGCAAGAGGCATGTGAACACGAAGGGATGCTTGTCCGTGTTCAAAGTGCGATCAAGATGGAACAAATTGCCGAAGCGTTTATCGTTCGCCGTGCAACCCGTCATTTAGAACGGGGTCGTGTGGTGATTTTTGCCGCAGGAACCGGAAATCCGTTCTTTACCACCGATACGGCGGCAACGCTCCGTGCGATTGAAATCGGGGCTGAAGTGATTATCAAAGCGACCAAAGTAGACGGCGTTTATGACAAAGACCCTAAAAAATTCGATGATGCGATCAAACTTTCGAGCCTCGGATATGAGCAAGCGTTGCAAGACAACATCAAAGTGATGGATGACACCTCTATCGCATTGGCAAAAGAGAATAAATTACCGATCATCGTGTGTGATATGTTCACCCCGGGTAATCTACTCGAAATTATTCAGGGCAATTTAACGCGTTGCTCTATCGTAAAATAAACCTAAAAGGATACTAAATGAGACTTGAACAACTCACTGCAAAAGCACTTGAAACTGCTAATATCGACCGTTACCAATTGGCTATTGCTGTTGCAAAACGCTCAGAAGAGCTTCTAAATGGAGCAACAACTAAGCTTAATGTAGATGTAAAAAAAGCTAAAACCGCTGATATCGCTTTGATGGAGATTGCCGAGGGGCATATCACTATCAAAGGTTTTGTAGATAGAGACTAATTTTTAATTTAAAGCTGCATCATTGAATACAATCGACATAGAAAACGTAATCGGAATCAATGATGTAGAGAGTGCAATCGCACATCTCTATAAACATATCCTCCCCTCAAGTGCTATTCAAAATGCGCTAAATTTTTCTCAAGAAGCTCATAAAAATCAATTTCGTAAAAGTGGCGAACCTTATATTGTTCATCCGGTATTGGTTGCTTCGATTGTTGCAACTATCACTGGTGATGAAGCGATGGTGATCGCAGCCCTTCTTCATGACGTTATTGAAGATACCAATATTACTATTGATGAAGTTTCTCGTGATTATGGTGATGATGTAGCTCATTTGGTTGAGGGATTGACGAAAATCGATACCATCCGTGATGCGCAACTTCTCCCTTCAAATTCTGATGAAAAATTAGTCGTTTCGGCACTCTCATTTCGTAAGATGCTAGTGGCTTCAATCGAAGATGTTCGAGTTTTAGTAGTCAAGTTATGTGATCGGCTACATAATATGTTAACATTAGGAGCTCTTTCCCCTGCCAAACAGCATCGTATCGCCGAAGAAACTCTCGTTGTTTATGCCCCTATTTCTCAGCGTCTAGGGATCTCTTATTTGAAAAATCTTTTGGAAGATTTAAGTTTTCACTATCTATTTCAAGAAGAAAAATTGGCAATAGATAGTTATTTGGAAGAAAATTATCGCTCGATCAATACACGGTTAAATGATTTTTGCGAAAAACTGACCAAAATGATGTTGGAAAATGGTTTCAATGAAGAAGACTTTGAGATTCTTAGCCGTGTTAAACATCATTACTCCATTTATCTAAAAATGCAACGCAAAGGGATCAGTATCGATGAGATTCTTGATCTCTTAGCCGTACGGATTTTGGTTAAAAAACCGATTGATTGTTATCGTGTTTTCGGAATGGTTCATCTTAGTTTTCAACCACTTTCTTCCCGTTTCAAAGATTATATCGCCATTCCTAAAGAGAATGGATATCAAACACTTCACACGACTGTTTTTCATGAAAGTGCTATTTATGAAGTTCAAATTCGTACCTATGAAATGCATGCTACTGCTGAACTTGGGGTCGCGGCCCATTGGAAATATAAAAGTGGGGGAAACAATCCTATCAGTTTAGATTGGCTCCATAATCTCCAATATCAAAATGAGTCGGTAGAAGCATTTTATGAGTTAATTAAAAATGATCTTTACAGTGAAGATATCAGTGTTTTTTCTCCAAAAGGGAAACCGTTTACTCTCCCTCATGGTGCGGTAGCACTTGATTTTGCGTATGCAGTACATACCGAGATAGGCGACAGTGCAGAGGGGTGCTTAATTAATAAAGAAAAAGCTTCTTTGTTGAGTGAATTGCATAACGGAGACATGATTAAAATTGTAACGGGAAGTAAAAAAATCAATCGCTGTAGTTGGATCGATGCCGTTAAAACCTCTCGAGCTAAAGCAAGTATGCGGACGAACTGTAATCAGAGAATCAAAGCGATTGACACTGAGACTGGAATTAATATTTTGAGTACTATCTTTAGTATGGATCCGGTTCGTATCGATGAGTTATTTACCCAAACACATCTTGAAGAACAACGTCATCGCATTCCAAGTGAACTGGATTTACTGAAAGAGACTATTAATCGGTTTACTCAGGAACTAGGTGAAAATAATCGATTCAGCTTTCTCTCTCGAAATCGTTTCCGATTAAAACCGTATGTTTTTGCATCGTTGGAAGTTTATGCCAATAGCAGTGTAAATGATGCAGTATTTGATTATTGCTGTCATCCTAAAACAGGTGATGAAATTGTTGCCTTTTTACAGCAAGGGAAAGCGCATGTTCACCATAAAATGTGTAAAAATGCTGCAGGAATAATCGATCGTAGAGAGGCGATGGTTTTTGTACGATGGAAAGCACAACACTATTTTCGCTATCACCTGATTGTTAGTATGCAAAGTGCTAAAGGGGTACTTGCTGATTTACTCACCTACATGGCGAAAATGGGAGCCGATATTAACTCGATTGAACTGGGAAAAGAGAAATCAGAGCATACTCAGTATTGTGAAATGGAGTTTCAAACCCTGGAAGCCGATATCAATCGCCTTCGCTCCAAATTAGAGAAAAAAGGGAAAATCATACAATTTTTTCGGACCGATGACGCGTACCGAAGCCAAGGATAAATCATGATACAAACAGCCTTACGAGAAATTAGACGCGGCACTGCTGAGATTATTGACGAAGCACGCCTTGAGACACTGTTAAAAAACTTTTTTGAAAAAGGGGAAACCTATACGGTTAAAGCGGGATTCGATCCTACCGCCCCGGATTTGCATTTAGGGCATACCGTGTTGCTTCAAAAGCTTGCCGCGTTTCAAAAATTCGGAGGACGCATCCAGTTTTTGATCGGCGATTTCACCGCACAAATCGGTGACCCTACGGGGAAAAGTGAAACGCGTAAAAAACTACTTCCAGCACAAATTCAGGAGAATGCCCATAGCTATAAGAGCCAAGTGTTCAAAATCCTTGATCCTGAAAAAACGACCGTTGTTTTCAACGCCGATTGGATTAATCCTCTCGGTGCGGCGGGGATGTTGGAACTCACTACGACCTATAATGTAGCCCGTATGTTGGAGCGAGATGATTTCGATAAACGTCATAAAGCAGGAATCTCGATCTCTATCAGTGAATTCTTATACCCGTTGCTACAAGGATATGACAGCGTTCATCTCAAAAGTGACATTGAGATCGGCGGAACGGATCAAAAATTCAACCTCTTGATGGGGCGTCATCTGCAACGTGTTTATGAGATTGGAAAAGAGCAATCGGTCCTTATGATGCCGATTCTCGAAGGGCTTGACGGCGTTCAAAAAATGTCTAAATCATTAGGGAACTATATCGCCGTTGCCGATGAGCCGAACGAGATGTTCGGAAAGATTCTCAGTATCAGTGATACATTAATGTGGCGTTATTATGAGCTTTTGAGTACACAAACGCTTGATGCAATCGAAGCACTTAAAGCAGGAGTGGAAAACGGCTCACTTCATCCGAAAAAAGTGAAAGAATCCCTTGCATTAGAGATCACGACACGGTTTCACTCCGAGGAAGCGGCATTAGCTGCACAAGAGGAGTTTGAGCGTGTCCATGCTCAGAGTGAAATTCCGAGTGAAATGGATGAGTTTACTCTTGAAGGTCCGATTTGGATTGCTAAAGCATTGGTTGATTGTGCTTTAAGTCCTTCTACTTCACAAGCCCGTAGGGAGATTAAGCAAGGCTCTGTTAAAATCGATCAAAACAAACTAAGCGATGAGCAATACCAACTTGAAGCGGGTGAATATATCCTTCAAGTCGGAAAACGAAAATTTGCGCGATTAAAGGTAACCCAATGAGCTTAAATCCAATTCAAATCGGCAAGCACACCATTAAAATTCCGATCGTACAA
Organism: Sulfuricurvum sp.; assembly: GCF_028688295.1. Lineage (GTDB taxonomy): Bacteria > Campylobacterota > Campylobacteria > Campylobacterales > Sulfurimonadaceae > Sulfuricurvum. Next base: position 76,565 of record NZ_JAQTYM010000002.1, on the reverse strand, counting down.
GGTGGAATGGGTGTCGGTATCAGCTGGGATAAACTCGCCGGAGCGGTCTCTTCTGAAGGGGGACTTGGTGTCATTAGTTCGGTCGGAACGGGATATTATGAGAATAAAGTTCATGCGGATAAGCTCATTGCCAATCGTCCTTTAGATGCTGAAAATTTTTACTCTAAAAAAGGGTTAGACGCGATCGTCAAAAATGCGCGTAAAATTTGTGGAGATGCCCCGTTAGCGTGTAACATTCTTTACGCGATCAACGACTACGGACGTGTGGTCACGGATGCGTGTGAAGCAGGGGTTGATATCATTATTACAGGTGCGGGATTACCGACCAATATGCCTGAATTTACGGCAGACTATCCAGATGTCGCTTTGGTACCGATCGTATCATCACCTAAAGCGCTCTCTATCATCTGCAAGCGTTGGCAAAAACGGTACAACCGTCTTCCTGATGCCGTTATTCTTGAAGGGCCTCTTAGTGGAGGACATCAAGGATTCACGTATGAGCAATGTGCGATGGAAGAATTCCAGCTTGAAAACCTTGTTGCTCCAGTTGTCGAAGAAGCTGCTTTGTGGGGTGGAATGCCGGTAATTGCAGCAGGGGGAATTTGGGATAAAAACGATATCGATAAAATGATGGCATTAGGCGCATCGGGGGTTCAGATGGGTACTCGTTTCATCGGCACCCATGAATGTGATGCCCATGAAAATTTCAAAGAGGTGCTTCTCTCAGCTAAAAAAGAGGATATCACGTTGATGAAATCCCCTGTTGGGTATCCTGCTCGCGGTGTACGAACAAACCTACGAGATCTCATCGATACTCGAACTGGTCCATCGATCAAATGTATCTCGAACTGTGTCGCCCCGTGTAATCGTGGGGTAGAGGCTAAAGAGGTAGGATTTTGTATAGCAGACCGTCTGAGTGATGCGTATCTTGGTGATAAAGAACTTGGTTTATTCTTTTCAGGGAGTAATGGCTACCGAATCGATAAGATTATTTCCGTCAAAGAATTGATGGAAAAACTGACTCACGGGGAGTAAGTGAGAGCGTGCTAATTCGTATTGTATTTTTAACCTTTTTATGTGTTGCTTTAGCAATGGGCGCAACTGAAAACAGTCGTTTAGAAGCTGCAAAAAAAGCGCTAGAGAGCAATGATGAAGTTGAACAATTTCGTGGATATAACGAGTGCAAAACGATTTATTTACGAGCCACTTTGGATAAGAACAAAGTTTTAGCAACTGAAGCGCTAGAGGGGATTGTTGTCGGTGGTGAAAAACTTGGGATTGACGTCAGTAAATACCAGTCAGATTTAGCGAAGATTAAACCCCTCATTAAAAAAAATGAACCGATTGCTAAATCTCCCCTTTTAGTAGAAGCACCTGTAGCCGCTTCAGTCGTTCCTTCAGTCATTTATGATAAAACATTCAAACCGGCACTTGCAGCGAGTAGATTTCTAACCCCTGAACCCGAAAAAATGATTAAATCAGAAAATATGATTCATACGGATGAAATCTCTATGACAATGCGTCATCGCCTTCTTGATAGCAGATGGAGAGATAAAGGGCTTGAACTTGTATTCGATACGCCGATTCAGCTTTCTGAAATTCGAATGTCAAAAATTATTGAGGCCGATAAACAAAGATTTCGGTATATTATTGATATCGATGCTTCATTACTTTCAAAAACACAAACCTTGGAACATCAAAGTATTAATCGAATCAAGATGGCCCAATTTGATTCAAAAACCCTTCGTTTAGTGATTGAACATAACCAACCAATGTCGATTAAGCCAATGCCTAAAGGTTCAGTTCTTTACATTGATCTTTCTTTAGAAGCACCTAAAAATACTCCCCCTCTGGCATCCACTCCACCTGTGCCAACAGAAATAAAAGAACCGCTTATCGCGGCACTTCCTCCACTTGTAAGTGTTACACCGCGTGATCGCAGTAAAAAGATCATTGTTATTGATCCAGGCCATGGTGGAAAAGATAGCGGGGCTGTCGGTAATGGATTTATGGAAAAAGAGATTGTTCTGAATATATCCTCACAACTCAGTGAAAAGCTTCGTGAGCAAGGATATACCGTTTACATGACTCGAAGTAACGATACGTTTATTGAACTTAAAGACCGTACTAAGTTTGCGAATAACAAAGAAGCAGATCTCTTCATTTCGGTACATGCCAATTCTATTCCTAAAACTTCAGATCCCAATGGTGCACAAGGGTTGGAGACATATTTTCTTTCACCAACACGAAGTGAGCGTTCTATGAGGGTTGCGGCTTTAGAAAACTCTGAAGAGATGGAAGAGATGGGTCAATACGGGAAACTTAGTTTCCTGAGCTTTTTGAATAAAGAAAAAATCATCGCTTCCAACAAACTTGCTATCGATTTGCAAAAAGGGATACTAGGCAGTTTACGCAAACAATTTCCCTCTGTGCATGATAATGGTGTACGCGAAGCTCCATTTTGGGTTCTTGTCGGTGCTCAAATGCCAGCCGTACTTTTAGAAGTAGGTTATATCAGTCATCCTGAAGAATCGCATCGTATTGCCGATGATAAATATCAACGCTTTTTGACAGATGGTTTGGTTGAAGGTGTCGGACGCTATTTTACTAATAATATTTAAAATCGATTTTTTTTCTCTTCTTTGTATTCACCATTAATACACAAATAGTCGTTACAATGCTCCTTATAAACTCAAAGGAGTCATACATGAAAACTACAGCATACGCTTTCGTATTGGCCGGAACTCTTCTTTTCGGATCAAATTTTGATATAGGCGTTTCAGGTTCAGATGGAAAAATCGACGGTTTTTCTCTCTCAATCGGGGATTATTACCATGTGCCGCAGCGAGAAGTTGTCGTCGTTGAGCGACGTATCCCACGCGAAGAGGTAGGGGTAGCCTATTATCTAGCTCGTCATGCACATCGAGATGTTGGATATATTACCGATTTGCGTCTACGTGGCCAAAGTTGGTGGGATATCACCGTCCGTCTTGGGCTTGATCCTAGAACCATTTACGTGGTAGATACAGGTCGATCATACGGCCCTCCATACGGTAAATCATACGGTTATAATAAAAAGCACCGTTTGCATGACCGTGAGATTGTTGATCTGGTTAATGTACGTTTTCTCTCCGATTATCATCGTATCAGCCCTGATCAGGTGATTGAGCGTCGTCGTGGAGGTGATCATTACGATCGTATCGATCGACATTACCGTGATAACCGGAAAGAGATACGTGAAGATCGCAGAGAGATTCGTGAGGATCGACGTGAACTTAAAGAGGACCGCAGAGAATTGAGAGATGATCGTAAAGATTCACGTGACGATCGTGGCAATGGAAACAAAGGACACGGCAACCAACACGATCGTTAAGGGTTTTAAATATCTTCGATTAAACGTAAAGATACGGGATTTTCCCGTACAAATCTTTGTGCCTCTTCGGTAATGGGTCGATTGGTTGCGTATAGTCGCATCAACAATCGGCTCTCTAGCATCGGATTATTATCGATGTAGACACTGCATTCTGAGATAAACAGCTGAAGATCGATTTTTTTAACCTCTTTGATAACATTATCACTGCGTATGAGCAACAACTCCTTCTCTTTTACCCCGATGAGATCAATTCCTTCTGCTTTAGGTGATTGTGTAATCGAATACCCTTGTGCACTAAAATAATCAGAGACTTTTTGGACGAAATCAGTGTTGGAAGTTGGCTGTAGTGTAGGTGATTGTTCAGCAATATCGACGGTAACAGGAGCTTCCATCTTTAAAAGTGACTGAGTCTCTTTTAAAAATTGTTCTCTATGTAGCAACTCTTTATCCGCTAATTCTCGTTTTTTACGAGAAATAATCATCATCGCCCAATATCCTATAACAGCTAAGATAATGAGTGTAAGTATATTTGCCATAATCTCTCTTTTATATTATTTTCGGTCTAAAATATCTTCGGTCTCGATACGGACAAATGGATTTTTACGTGTCTCTAAGAGTATTTGTTCCAATCGATTTAAGACACTTTGAGCAGATTTCGTGGCGTTAAAAGTATCCAATGCGATACAGCTAGTGGTAGCATTAAAATGGTTATCCAGTTTATGGATAATGTTTTGGGCTGCTTTGTACGCATTATCGTGTGAGGTAAAAGCAAAAATAACAAAGTAATGATGATCGTCAACTTGTATAAGGTGATCAGAGATTCGGACATATTGAGAGAACTCGACAACGCTCAAAGGATTTTCATGATAGAGAAGTGCGAATGTCGAGTCGACTTGAAATCGTTCATGATGGTAATAGGTTTTTTTGATGAGGACATTGATTCGGTTCGTGATTGTATAGCCCATGATATTCCAAAAATGATTTTTGTTAGTATAGCTTACTTTTAGCATCTTATAAAACTGTTATTTTAAAAGGGAAATATATGTGATATTAATGTGATGAGTTTTTGATTTTAAGGTCTATAGAATGATTTTGAGAAAATGGGGATAGACTATTTTAATTCTCCTACCAACCCCTGAATTATTTCATCTAACTCTTTTTCCGTAATATTTTCAAAATCACTCTTATCATAAATGTAAATGAGGTAGATATTCGATTCGATCACCTTCAATAGCGTTATAAGACGATATCCCGCACTTTTCCCTTTGTTCTTATCACTGTTGGCAATTCGAACTTTATAGATCCCATCGCCTAGAGAAATACCTAGATCATCGACTGATTCTAAAGAGTGTAAAAATTTGGTGACATCGCTATCGATGAGGCGAAAGCGTTTTTTGAGTTGTTTTTTGGAGTGTTGATAGGCAGATGATTCGAAGACTGAAAACGCCGTAATATTCATGATTTGAGATTTACTGTGATTCCAGTGGGGGTTACGCGTCCATGTTTCACATCATCGAGACTTTCTAAAATTGCTCTTTTGTGTTTTTCAAGTTCATTAGCACGTTTTTCTTCGAGTGTTTCTATTTTGAGTGCATTTTTAGGGAAGAGTTCAAGAAGGGCATACAGTTTTTCTGCATAGCGATCATTTACACGTATGGTCAATGTTTGCATTGTTGTTCCTTCATCTAAGTGTGTTTATTATAACAACAATTTGTGTAAATTAAAAGTGATTATTGAGAAATTAAAATGGGTATTGTGTTAAAAATAAGGGTGGCGGACGAGGAGAGATTCGAACTCTCGGTACCGTTGCCAGTACGTCTCCTTAGCAGGGAGGTGGATTCAGCCGCTTTCCTACTCGTCCAGTGTTATAAAGAGGGCGTAATTATAAGCAGGTGTAGATAACAAGCACCTTAAATGGGTGCTTGTTTAGATCAAATTACCGGAGAGTTTTTTGGATTAGAGATGATTTGATCCAAAAGGGATTGTAATTGCATCGCAAGTGCTTCATTTGACGCTTTTGCTTCCGCGATTTTTTCTTTGAGTTTTACGATGAGCTCAATTTTATCCATAAATTTCATGCAGACTCCTTGGCATTATTTGTAAAAATAAAGCAAGGAATATTCCAATTTATAATAGAGCGAGAATCTTTTCTACCACTTCGGCAGGATTAGCGGCTTTGTAGATGGGGCGTCCGACAACGATGAAGTCCACTTTTTCACCTTGCGCAGTCTCGATCGTCGCAACCCGCTCTTGATCTCCCGCATCTTCACCAAAAGGGCGAATGCCGGGGGTGAGGGTGACAAATGACTCTGAGGTGAGTGATTTGATCGAGGCGCTCTCATAGGCACTGCATACGACACCGTCCAAGCCTGACTCATGCGCATCTTGGGCAAAATGGTCTGCTTTTTCGGCGATTCCGGAACTATAGACATGGCTAAACTCACCCTCTTCGAACGAGGTGAGGGCGGTTACAGCGAGGACGAGGGGGCGGTTTTCGTATGGCTCTAGTCGTTTCATCACTTCAGACATCGCTTTTCGCCCTGCTGAGGCGTGAACGTTGAACATATCAACCCCTAGGCCCATGATCGATTCGGCGGCATCTGCCATCGTGTTGGGGATGTCGTAGAGTTTGAGATCTAAAAATATTTTAAAATCGGGGTTGATACCCTTGATCGCATCGATAAAAGGTTTTCCGTCTCGGATATAAGAGCGAAGTCCTACTTTTAGCCAGATGGGATACTCTTTGATTTTTTCTATGAGAGCTAAATTTTCTTCTTGAGTAGGAAGATCGAGAGCGACACATAATTGCATAAGAAACCTTTGGAAATTGATACCAAAAGTATAGCTTAAAAAGTAGTATCATTATCGTTACGTTAATAATTCATTGAGAAAAACAATCTACAATGTGCAGAGATTAACCCAAAAGGATAGACGATGAAAAAGACTCTTTTAGCAACGGTATTAGCAAGTTTATTGCTCGGTTCAACGGCATTGTCAGCGGCGGTTTATAAAGTTGATCCATCACATTCGACGGTTGGGTTCAAAGTTAAACATATGATGATTAGTACTGTAACTGGAAAATTTGGGAACTTTAGCGGATCTTATGATCTTGATAAAGGTCAGTTCAAATCGTTAAAGGGAGAGATTAAATCGGCTTCAATTGATACTGGAATCGTTAAACGAGATGACCACTTACGAAGTGCCGATTTTTTTGATGCAACTAAATTTGGAGATATTACCTTTGCGATGACAAGTGCTAGCAAGGATAAGATGAGTGGAAATCTTACGATACGGGGTATTACCAAAAAAGTAACACTTGATATCGATATGGGGGGAACGGTTACTGATCCATGGGGAAATGAGCGATCAGGATTTGTCCTTAATGGACAAATTAATCGTAAAGACTTTGGTCTTAATTGGAATAAAGCGATTGAAGCAGGTGGGGTTGTTGTTGGCGATGAGGTTAAACTAGTGATTGAGATCGAAGGGATTGAAGAATAAGTTTTATCTATAAATTTTTAAGGAAAACGTCCCTTTTGGGACGGAATTCTTCCAAATCAGTGATGGAGAGTCCTCTTTGTTTTCCCCATACTAAAATGCTTTTGCATTTGTGCAGTTTGGCATAATCACACAGATAATCAACCATTTCACCGCTGAGATTCTCACATCCGCTATAGGTGACGAAATCATCCACGATCAAATGTCGTCCCAACTCCAAATTTTCCCGTATACTCACCCCTGCATAGACCTGTAATTCGCCTCGCTGATAGGCACCGATGGGGCGATAATCTTTAGGATATTGAGAGGTGATGAACGCATCGAACGCTTCGGAGGTGAGTTCCGTGCGCAGTGTCGTGAGGAGGGCAAACCCCTCAACCAGCTCGGACGCAGAGAGTTCGCGAAATTGCACTTAGTTTCCTAGTGCGCTGAGTTGAGCCGTGATTTTAGAAATTTTATCTTCGGCATCGGCAAGTCCATTGCGGTTTTCAGTAATAACGGCCTCAGGGGCGTTAGCGACAAAACGCTCGTTTGAGAGCATCCCACGTAGTTTATCTACCTCTTTTTGGAGTTTTTCGCGTTGTTTGGTGAGTCGGTCGATGATCGGGCTGAGATCAATCGCATCGGTCGGGAGATAGACCTCGACAGCATCACCGATGTCACTGATTGCATTATCGATTTTAGACTCGGTAAAGTGGAGTGTTTCAACTCGCCCCAAACGGATGATAAACGGTTCCATCATAGAATGATTTCCGCCGCATTTGAGGTAGGCGAGATCGATTTTTTGGTTGCCGAGATCGACGAGAGTTTTGGCACGGCGGATCGTGACGATGGCATCCATGATGATCGCGAACTCTGCTTCGATGGTCTCATCTATCTCGATATTTTCAGGGTACGCCATAATCATGATGGAGTTCCCCTCTTCGAGGGTTGTCCCTGATAGCTCATGGTAGAGGTACTCGGTGATGAACGGCATAAACGGATGGAGAAGTTTCATCGACTCTTTGAAGATACTTCCCAGCTCATCTACGCTCTTTTTGGACGCTTTGCCCAGCTCAATACCCCAGTCGCAGAACTCGTTCCACAAGAAGCGATAGAGTACCGTCGCCGCATCGTTAAAGCGGTATTCATCCAAGAACGCTCTTGTCTCTGCCGTTGCGCGATGGAAACGAGAGAGCATATAGCGACCTAACGGAGTCGTGATCTCTTGATCGTTTAAATCTTTAAATGTCGGAACATTCATTTGCAAGAATTTAGAGGCGTTGAAAAGTTTGTTGGTAAAGTTACGGCTTTGTTCTAGACGGTCGTTGCTCAGACGAATATCACGTCCCTGTGCCGCAAGGACGGCTAAGGTAAAGCGAAGTGCATCAGCACTGTATTTTTCGACCATATCGAGAGGATCGATGACATTACCTTTGGACTTAGACATTTTTTGACCGTTTTCATCACGTACCAAGGCATGGAGATAGATATGTCTAAACGGTAATTCACCCGTAAAGCTCTCTCCCATCATCATCATTCGCGCAACCCAGAAGAAAAGAATATCAAATCCGGTGATAAGAAGGGTGTTAGGATAAAAGCGAGCCATATCTTCGCTTTGGAAGAGTTGATCTTGCGCGGTATCGCCGTTGCCCCATCCTAGCGTCGAGAACGGCCAAAGTGCAGAGCTGAACCATGTATCGAGGACATCAGGGTCTTGGGTGAAGTTTTTACTTGCACAATGAGGACACGAAGACGGAACTTCTTCCAAACTTGCCCACTCATGATTACAATCATCGCAGTAAAACACAGGGATACGGTGTCCCCACCAAAGCTGGCGAGAGATACACCAGTCGCGAAGGTCTCCCATCCATGCGTTATAGCTATTGATCCAGTGAGGTGGGAAAAACTGAGTTAGCCCCTCATTGGTCTTATCGATGGAACCGCGTGCTACCTCTTTTCGGACAAACCACTGCTTAGAGATGTACGGCTCAACGATATTTTTACAACGGTAACAATGCCCTACTTGGTGGGTATGTTCTTCGATTTTCTCAATAAATCCTGCTTCTTCGAGACGTTTGACAATGACCGCGCGTGCTTCGAGACGCTCTAGCCCTTCAAATTCACCTGCGTGGTGATTCAACATCCCTTTTTCATCGAATACGGTGATGAATTCGAGATCGTGACGTTTGCCCACTTCGTAGTCGTTCGTATCATGAGCTGGGGTGACTTTAACGACACCTGTCCCGAATTCGCGATCAACATGGCTATCGGCGATGATTTTGATATCACGGTTGATGAGGGGTAGGGTGACGCTTTTGCCGATGAGGTGGAGGTAACGCTCATCATCAGGGTGTACCATAATCGCGGTATCGCCGAAATAGGTCTCGGGACGGGTTGTTGCAACAGTGATGTGGCCGCTGCCGTCGGTGAAAGGGTAGCACATGTGGTAAAAATGGCCCTGATGCTCTTCGTGTTCCACTTCGATATCGCTGAGTGCACCGTCATGAGTACACCAGTTAACCATGTAGTTGCCGCGCACGATGAGGTTTTGGTTGTAGAGGTGGACAAACGCCTCTTTTACGGAGGATTTCAGCCCCTCATCCATCGTAAAGCGTTCACGACTCCACGCGGGTGAGACTCCGAGTTTGCGCAGCTGACCGACCATGATCCCGCCGCTCTCCTCTTTCCACTCCCAAACACGCTCTAAAAAGGCTTCACGCCCGAGCTCTTCTTTTGTTTTGCCTTCGGCGAGGAGCTGTTTCTCGACGACGTTTTGGGTTGCGATACCGGCATGATCGGTCCCCGGTTGCCAAAGGGTCATGTACCCGTCCATCCGTTTGTAGCGAACGATGATGTCTTGGAGGGTAAAGGTAAGAGCGTGACCGATATGAAGTCGTCCTGTAACGTTTGGCGGAGGCATCATGATGGCAAAATGTTTATTTGGTTTTACGATGGATTGGTTTCCGTCGATTTCGAAATAACCCCGATTTTCCCAGATGGGATAGTAGTTCTCTTCAATATTCTTGGGATCGTAGTGGGTAGCTGACATAACAAGGCCTTGGTAACAGAAAATATCGCGAATTATACCAAAAATCTGAGGAACGGTAATTGCTTAAATTTATTGATATTATTGGTTTGCCACAAATACATAAAGATAATTGAATAAAAATAACTAAATTTAATAAAAAAATGTTATTTATAATAATAGTGTGGTAGAATCATTGTGCTAAAAAAGCAAAACATCTTGATTAAAGGATAAAAAATGGAATATGAGGTTAAGTCAATGATTCTAGGATTCGATCAGATAACGAAGGTAGAATTAATACCAATCGATGAAATGTTTGCTACACTTAAAAGTTGTGATGGGGGTGATATCAGTTTCAGCATCATAAATCCGTATCTGTTACGTGAATATTCTTTTGATCTTCCGACATCAATCAGAGTTTTACTTGACATTAGCGAAGATTCAAAGGTAGTGGTATATAATATCGCCGTTATTCAAGACCCGCTAGATGAATCGTGCATTAACTTCCTAGCTCCGCTTATTTTTAATCAAGACAACGCGACTATGGCTCAAGCGGTATTGGATGTGAAAAATCATCCCGGTTTCGGTTTAGCTGAGCCGATCAAAAAATTTAAAGCATAATCTAGCCTCTTTTTCTAGGGGCTTCAAGGAGCCTTTTGCCACTCTCCCGTCTTAATGATCAACAATATACTGCAGCAACCGCTCCTTATGGACATAATCTTATTATTGCATCTGCTGGTACGGGTAAAACGTCGACGATTGTGGGGCGCATCGCTTACCTGATCTCTCAAAACGTGAAACCCGAAGAGATATTGCTACTGACTTTTACCAATAAAGCAGCTGCTGAGATGGTGGAGCGGGTAGCGGCATTTTTCGGACGCGAGATTGCTTCAAAGATCGATGCGGGGACATTTCATGCAGTGAGCTACCGATGGCTAAAACGCAAAGAGGGGAAGGTAGTTTTAAAGCAACCGCGTGAACTCAAAACTCTTTTTCGCAGTGTCTATGAGAAACGGACATTTAGCCATATTGATTGCGCCACATCGGCGTACGGTGCAAATTACCTTTATGATGTTTATTCGTTTTATCAAAATACCGAACTAATTACGAACTTCGAAGAGTGGATTTTAACCCGTCAAGATGAACACGCCGTTTATGCAGCTATTTATGCTGATATTATCGATGAGTTTGAAGCGCTGAAAAAAGAGTATGGGTTTGTTAATTTTAACGATTTGCTCTTACATATGCGTGATCTTGCACGTGAGAGTGATTTGGGCTACAAAGAGGTATTGATTGATGAGTACCAAGATACGAATGCCCTTCAGGGAACTTTGATCAACGCTATGCGTCCACCGTCGCTCTTTTGTGTCGGAGATTATGATCAGAGTATTTATGCCTTTAACGGTGCCGATATTTCTATTATCGGCTCATTCACGACCAATTTCCCCGATGCTGAAGTTTATACCCTCAACAAAAATTATCGTTCCACGATTCCTATCCTTTCATTAGCCAATACCGTTATAGCGTACAATGAACGTATCTATCCAAAAGCACTAGAAGTAACGCGAACAGCAGAAGCGCAAAGCCCCTCTTTACTTATTTATGATGAACTGTTTGATCAGTATCATGGGATTGCCCAAAAAATCGGAGATTCCTCTACCAATCGTGAAGAGATCGCGGTTATTTTTCGAAACAACGCTTCAGCAGATGGGATTGAAGCAACACTTCGAGAACTTGGTATTGCGTGTCGACGCCGTGGAGGAACCAGTTTTTTTGATTCAAAAGAGATCAAAGCCCTTTTAGATATGTATACGTTACTCGTTAATGAATCAGACATGATGGCTTTTATTCATTTGTTTGATTATGCCAAAGGGGTAGGGAGCGCTATTGCTAAAGAGTTATTTGTTGCTCTACAAAAATTGGGGAGAGGCTCATTTTTGCGTGGCTTATACTCTCCTGATTCTGAAATTTCTAACCCATTTGAAAAACGGAGACTTAACCATCAGTTAGGATTGTTTGATGATTATGCTGAATTAGGCAGTGCAGGGCGATTTGCCAAGCTTGGATTTGATCCTAATTTTATGGGTAATCCTATTTTGAAACATGCAAAGCTTTCCAAAGATTCTGCTACTTTTTTACACGATTTATTTATGTTATTTCGTCAATTGAGAGATATTAAAGAACCTAAAGTTGCGGTGCAAAAAATAGCACTTTCAGCCCTTTATGGGCACGTCATTGAAATGTTGTCTTCTCGGCGAGCTATGAATGAAAATGGTGCGATTGATGAGCGTGCTAAAAGTGAATCACAAGAGAGAATACGGCGTAAATGTACAATTTTATTCGAACTTTCACGCCCTTATAAAGATCATGAACGTTTTTTAAATGCGATGGTATTGGGTTCACAAGATTTAACCCAAGGAGAAGGGGTCCATCTGCTAAGCATACACGCGTCAAAAGGGCTTGAATATCAAGAAGTCTACGTTATCGATTTGATGGATGGACGATTCCCAAACCGAAAACTGATGACACGGAGTGGAAGTATAGAAGAAGAACGTCGACTTTTTTATGTTTCCGTAACACGGGCAAAAGATCGTCTCTTTTTGAGTTACGCAAAGTATGACAAAATTAAAAAAACCAATTTTGTCCCTTCTCAGTTTTTATTTGAGGCGGGACTAATCCCTAAAGATGAAATGTATGCCGTTTTAGTCTCGAAGGGGGCAAACGAAGAGGCTTAATGCCTCTGCTTATCGGCGACCTTGTACTGCATTTCCCATTTCCCACATCGGTAAGAAAATTCCTAATGCTAACAGTACAACCATCGCCGCAATCAATAAAAGCATAATGGGTTCTATCGCTTCGGAGAGTCCATCGATAATCGCATCAAATTTCATTTTATAGTATTCCATAACTTTTTGCATCATAGCATCGAGTTGACCACTTGATTCTCCAGCGGAGATCATTTGGATAATCATGTTTTCAAAAAGTTTCGTTTCGGCTAAGCCATCATGAAGGGTTCCCCCTTTTTCAACCGTTTGGCGAACGGTTAATAATTTTTCCTGAAGAGGAAGTGTGTCAATCATGGCAATCGATGTTTCTAGTGCTTCAGCAATGGGGATACCTGCACGAACTAACTCAGAAAATACGAGGGTAAAGCGGTTAAGGGTAGCATACATAATAATATTTTTAATAAGATAGGTTTTTAGTAGAAATTGGTGCCATTTGTAGCGAAACTCTCGATTGTGATTGAGCATATAACGAAATGCAAAAATAAAAATAAAAATTCCTGCGAGGACGTACAGCCCATAGGTATTAAATAAATGTTCTAAAAATAGAAGGATTTTGGTTGGCATCGGTAACTCAGCGCCCAATTGTTCGAAAATTGTTTTAAACTGAGGAACAACGTAGGAAATAAGAACGGTAAATGCGATCGCCATAGCGATCATGACATTTCTCGGATAGGCCATTGCCTTTTTGAATTTGATAATATTTCGACGAATTTCTTCGAGCATATCCGCGAGTTTATGGAGTGCTTCCGCCATATTTCCGGTCTTTTCACCCAATTCAATCATTGCTAAAGAGAGGTTGCCCAGCTCATAAGAAAATTTTGCAGCGGATTGAGAAAGGCTGTGCCCGGCATTAATATCCTCCGCAATTGTTCCTAAAACGACTTGCAGTGTTGTATCTGTCGTTGCATCGGCAATTTCTTTTAGTGAATCATGAATAGAGATTCCGGCATTGGTCATAACCGCAAGCTGACGAATGGCAGCGATAAGAGAATCTTGTTTTAATTTGCGTTTTTTAATATTTGAAAACAAGCTTTCTTTAAAACGACGGAGCTGATCTTCCATGGGTGCAGGAGTTTCACTGATTTTTAAAAGCATTCCTGTATATTTTATTTTGGCTAAATAATGGGCTTCTTTTTTGCTTTCAGCGTACAAACCTTGCTCTATTTTTTTACCTTTAACGAGAACCGTTGCTACAAAATATTTCATCCTTTTGCCACCCTTAATATTTCATCTAGTGTTGTAACCCCATGAACAGCTTTAGCCATTCCATTTTCAAACATCCCTACAAAACCTTCACGTTTTGCCTCTTTAAGGAGATCGTCTTTAGATGCTCCACGTGCAATCATGCTTGAGAGATTTTCAGTAATGGGAAGAACTTCGCAAATCATTTCTCGTCCCATGTATCCTGACCCGTTACACTCTTTACACCCAGCTCCTTCATAAAAAACCGTATGTGGAGGTATAAAGGTACTGTATTCTTGAAGAATGGTTTGCGGAACATCAGCCTCTTTCTTACAATGGGTGCATATTCTTCGAACAAGACGTTGTGCTTGAACCGCAACAAGTGCTCCACTAATCAAATAAGGTTCAATCCCCATATCTGACATACGTGGAATAGCACTAATCGCATCATTGGTATGAAGCGTTGAAATTACTAAGTGCCCTGTGAGTGCCGCTTTAATTGCAATCTCGAGCGTTTCGTGGTCACGAATCTCTCCAATCATAATTTTATCCGGATCTTGACGAAGGATAGAGCGAAGCGCATCGGCAAAAGAGAGACCAACTTTTGGATTAACTTGAACTTGTTGGATAAGATTCATACGATATTCGACGGGATCTTCTACCGTAATAACTTTATCTTCAACATTACGAAGTTCATTAAGGGCACCGTAAAGGGTTGTTGTTTTTCCACTTCCGGTTGGTCCCGTAACCAAGATAATACCAAAAGGGGATTCTAACCCTTTAATCAATTTTTGGTAACTCTCAGTGTCCATTCCAGAAGATTCGAGTTTAACCAGTGCTTTTGTTTTGTCCAAAATACGCATGACTATCGATTCTCCGTATATGATTGGGAGGGTAGAGAGACGAAAATCAAATTCAGCATCCATAACCATCGCTGAAAAACGGCCATCTTGCGGTTTACGACGTTCAGCAATATCCAGATTTGCTAAAAGTTTAATACGAGAAGCTAGCGGAGGATAAATATCACGGTCAAAAATAAAAATTTCTGCCAATTTACCATCAATACGTCCTCTAACAACACAGTTTTTTTCGGTTGGTTCGATGTGAATATCACTGGCCCGTCCTTTGATACAAGCTTTTAAAATGACATCGATAAGTTGTAAAATTGATGAAGCTTCTTGTTGCTCTTCAATGGTTCCGATGTTGCGTAATTCATTACGGATATTGGTTACAAGCTCTTTAACGCTATCTTTAAGTTCCATTTTAAATAAATAAGCTTGGATTTGTTTTTCTGTTGCAACAGCAACTTTAAGTGATTTTCGTGGAAAGAGACGCTGAATGGATTCTTGAGCCTCGATATTAAGAGGATCAGACAAAGCAACAAGGACATACATGTCATCCTGAGAGATGGGGAGCGCACTGTAGCGTTTAAGTTGCGTGGTTGGTATTTTTTCTACTAAACGATAATCCATATCGATGGAGTCCAGATCTAAAAATGGAACTTCCATCACTTCCGCTAAGTGTGATAATATTGAGCCTTCATCCAGAAAATGGTAGTTTTTAATAATAGAGAGTTCATATCGACCCAGTCGAATTTGTTCTACAATGAAACGTTTTATAAAATTAAGAGAAATTGCACCTATTTTACTAAGCGTTTCCAATATTGTGTCATCTTGGACACCACGAGAAGTGAGACGATCAATTTGTTGTTGGGTGATATGGCGTTTTTCGAGTAAATCTTGGGTGATACGATCCATATCTTATTCCTTATTCAATACACATGATGAAGTGTTAATATTTTATCATAATATTCATCTATTGCTAAACTCTTGCGACCATCAATTTGTGTAGTATATAGTTTAAAACTTTGCCTTGGATTAGTAGGGTCTTGATACTCTTTTATTGATTCAGTCATTTTTGGGTTTTTAAGATAAAACTGGAATACTTTAGATAGAAGATGAGAATTTGTTGGAAACTTTAAATTTATGATCGGCTTATTATCATAAAGTGCCTGCATTAGCAGTTTTTTTTGCATAACGATAAGGGCAAAATAAGCGCTGTTAGCACGTGCATCAGGAGATTGGGATAAAGAAGACATGACTGGAGATAAGCGATCAATTTGATCAGCTTTAAGGCATGAAAATCCTACCAGCGATATAAAGGGTTCATTATGCATATTACGCGAAAAGATACTATATCCATAGTTACAGGCTTCTGTGTACATCCCCTTTTGATACAGATCAAAAAGTTTTTGGTTTGTATCTGCCAATAAACTGTACGAGAAAAGAGTAATGAGTAGTAATACTTTCATTTAAAATTTCCTCTTTCAATATTATCTAATAGGTTTTTAGCTGCATCAGAATTTGATTGAGAAATATAAAGTTGAAGTGTTTTTTTTGCTTGATCGGTTTTTCCAAGTTTGACAAGTGATTTTGAAAACAGTATCCAACTCTCATCAATTCGATTATTAAGATTATTGGTTTTCAGAGCATAATTATAAGCTTCATTATAATCTCCATGATCATAATAGTAGCGGGATATAAAAAGAGCAAGATTAGCATTTGATGTCTCTTTAAATCTACGTTGTAACTCATTAATATCAAGTTTTGTATCATCTCTCTTGATAGAGAGAGATTTATCATCACCAAGCAAGCGAGATGCAACTGGCACTGTTTGGCTAGGTGAATACTCGGGTATCTTTAAATTCTTTGGTATGGGTGGCAACTGCGGTGTCGGTATTTTTTTGATTGACGTAGGAGATGTTTGTATTTCATTAGGTACTGGTGCATCTTGAAAAGATTGAATAAAATCCATAGATGGTTCCAAGATAGTAGTATTTTCATCAATTGTGAGCGGTAACGATTTGTCACTTACTGCTTTTAATGTACTTGTCATAGGAACTTTAGTAATACTTGTTTGCGTAGAGATTTGTGATTTAAACCACCAAGAAACGCCACTCAACACTAAGAGTAATAGAAAAAAAACCATAAAATAAGGGGCAAAAGATTTGATTTTATATTTGAGCCAACGACGTTCTAACTTTTTGATATCAAGCATGTATGAGCCCCGTATGAATAGCTGCCATTTCAATCCATTTTGATTTGATAGAATTGTACTTAATAAGATTTGGATTGTTTTCTTCATACCAGCAGTACAGGCTAAACAGCGAAAAAAGCAATTTATTAGTTTCTCGGTAGTTCCCATTGGTTAGAGATGCTACTAATTTCATGTTTTTGTCATTAAACATATTGGCAACATCAAAACAGTTGGCCTTTAAGAGCTTTTTTTGAACATATATTTTTAACTCTTCAGCGGTTGCGTTTTGTAATTCAACACTTTCCCATATTCGTGTTTGAAAATGCTCTTTTGCGATGATGTCTTCTTTGTCTGTTTTGTGCAGTGTGATGACGAATTTAATTGATCTTGCATCAGAAATAAGACGGATTTTTTCCATTAAAGCAGAGCTGTACAATTGAGCTTCGTCCAATAAGACAATAGGAATTGGATTCATAGAAAGAGCTGAAGAAATTTCTAAAAAACGTGTCAATGTCATTGTCTCGCGAGGAGCATGTCCAAAAATATTTTGCGCTAATACCCGTAAAAAATCCTCTTCATCAATGATTGGAGTAGAAATCATATGAACTTTTTGATGTTTTGATAAGTCGTGATGCAATTTATGCAACAACATGCTTTTACCAGTCCCTGGTCGGCCGTATAGAAGAATCATTTTTAATGGTTTTTGGACAGAACTTTTTAGCGATTGATACATATGAGAGACACTGTCAATCTGGACATAATCCCTTGGATTGACAATATCTAAAAAGAGTTCACGCGGTTTTGAGAAAAGAGAGTTCTCCATCCGTTACTTGCTTTCTTGCTTTGCTTCTTCTTCAATTTGTCTACCTAGTCGTGTGTAACCTAAATCACCTAAACTAATGGTATCTTTCTCTTTTTTGATAATATGTGGTTCGATAATAATAACAATTTCTTCTGTACGTTTACTCATTGCTTCACGTTTAAAAAGGTATCCTAATACCGGAATATCACCTAAAAAAGGAACTTTGTTGTCATCTTGAACATTTTTAGTATTGATTAAGCCTCCTAGAATGACACGGCTTCCATCTTTAACCGTAATAACTGAAGAGATTTGACGACGACTCAAGTCAGGTGGCATGTCGCGTGTTGAATTATTGGTTGATATTTCACTCGCTGTTTCTGATATTGATGGATTAATACGTAACGTGATACTTCCATCGCCAGCAATTTCAGGAGTAATATCTAATAAAACACCCGAAAAAACTGAACTAACAATATCAGTTTGTGAGGTTGTTCCTGTTGTTCCACCGGCAAGAGTAGAACTACTTTTTGTTTTATAAAATAATTCTGTTCCTGCAGTAATAAGAGCAGGTTGATTATTAAGCGTTAAAATTTTTGGATTAGAGATGGAGTAAACGTCTCCTTGGGTTTTCAAAAACTTAACCACTTCGTTCAAACTTCCTTTTGCTCCAAGTTGAAAAATGTTGGTTCCAATATTTACACCAGGTAAAGGAGAAACTTCACTATATGGGAACATAATATTAGTAGTACCTTCTGATGTCGCTTTAAATCCAGCAGCATTATGTAGATTAAATCTATTGAAACTTAAATCAATGTTTTGGAGTGCGTACAGTTGCGACCAGTCAATACCTGTTGAAGCGCCATCACTAAAGACGACACTGTACATCTTAACATCAATTAGGACTTGTGTATGCATTTTTTTCTGTAATTCATTGATATAGCCATCAAGTCTTTGAATTTGCTTTCCAGTCCCTGTTACTGTTACTAAGCCGGCACTTTTATTGATGAAGATATTGTGGTGTGAATCTTGTTCTGGTGCTTTTGTTGGGTCAGCTTTTGTATCTAATACTTGATTTAGAGTGTTATTTTGTTTATAATCATCTTCTGGGCGGCTAAGGATACTTTTAACTTCTTGCTCTAATGTATCCCAAAATTTCACCTCATCTATGGTTGAAATATTGGTTCCTGACTCGGAAGAAGCATTGTTGGCACCTGTGCCTTTGGCCGAACCACTAGCAGCTCCTGCTGCTGTACCAGAATTGGAACTTAATCGTATATTGGTACTTCCTGTCCCTTTTCGTTCTGTGGTAATATAATCTATATTATAGGTCTTTGTGGTTAAATAAGAGATTTTCAGCACATTATTTTGAAGTGTGTATTGAAGATTATTTTCTTTAATAATCAAATCAAACACTTCATTAATAGTGAGATTCTTCAAAAATGTTTTGTTCATAGGTTTTTTCAGAACATTTTCAGCCTGTTCATCGGTAACAATGACACTCATACCACACTCATCACTGAGTTGGTCTACAAATTCTCCTACGCTGGTCCCTTTTACCGACGAAATATTAAAGAGTTCGTAGGTGCAATCTGCGTGTACCGTAGGAGAGAGCAGTGCAGCCGTAGCAACGGATAACATAAACGCTCGTGCATGGTGTTTAATTATAGATGTCATGATACTTTCCTATTTAGTGGTTATTTTAATGTTATTATTTTGTTTCGTTAAAAACAAAATAAGCTTTTGATCTTTTTTCCCAATAAGTAAAACAGAATTTTGTTTTACTTCAGAAAGGGTGAAGTTTCGGACACTGTCTCCTACTTTATACCATTTACCGTTGATCAAGACGGTTTTATTCATAATAGCTAGTAGACGTAGTGGCACATCGATAACTTTTGGCATAGTTAAAACGTCTATTCCTATCCCTAATTTTGGAGGAGCAAGAAGCTTTGACCCATTAGCCGCAGAGGGAAGAGTTTTTTTCATTTTCATAGGATCACGCAGTGAATTAATAAACCCTTCTGGCACACCAACTCGAGAAGGTAAAATGGCTTGAATCTGCTCATCAACCCACGCGAGCTCTTTATCATTTTGCGGCTGTAGTACTGTTGTACTATTCGAGATAGTTGGAATGACTACTGCAGCGTGTAGTGTCCCACATATTAATCCTAAAAGTATGTGTTTTTTCATTGTCTTACGATCCCCCATACTGAGATATTGAGATCACCTTTTAGCTTTTCATCAGCGGTAATATTAAAATCATGAAGATCAACAACCAATTGACTTTGCTCAAGGGCATTAATGAATTTCAAGGTATTTTTATATGCTCCCTCAGATGCTATAGAAATATCTAATACGTGTCCGAATGAGCTGTTGTCAATTTGAAGTGTGTTTCCAAATTCCACTAATTTGACATTATAAGTACGTGCATAACGTGAAATTGAATCGAGGTATGCGCCCCAAACTTTTTCATCATAATAAAGAGAAGAAATCTGTTCTAACTGCTCTTTTATGTAAGTGTTGTATTGAATGTAGAGAGTATGCTGTCTTTGTATTTCTACGGTTTCTTGCTCAATTTGTATAATACGCTCAGGCGGATTAAGGGTTAAGTAGTCTTTATCAATATTGAGGTCATTTTCAACTTTAAGCGCTTTTTCATGCGAAACTTGAAAACTTGCTTCAGAGCTGTCCCAAAATAATAAGTAAGAAAATGCAAATAACGAAGCAAATATCATGACATAAAGCATCATTTTATCGCGTTCTGTTTTTTGCGAAAGTGATTGATCTAAAGAATAAAGGTAGTCTTCGATTTGAAGTTTCATTTGATTACCGCCTTGAGTTCACTTAAATAGGATTTCTCTTCTTCATCGTAAGAGATAAGTTCAAGGTTAAAAGTGTATTTATCACGTTTACTATCCGTTAAATTTTTCAAAAGAGCAGTTATGTCTTGCGTTTTTGTGGATGTTAATCCAAAAATAAAGGTTTTACTTACATTGTTTTCAATATAAGCCACTGTTTTAAGTTGAACTCTGTATTGATTAAAGCTACGGGTAAAATCAGAAATGATTTTAGCTTTCATTGGATAATCGACTTTTTTCTCGTGTACTTGAACCAAAGTGTCTTGTTTTTGTTTGTAAGCAGTTTTTTCTTCATCTAAAAGTACTTGTGCTGCATTTTTATTAGCATTTTTAAGATTTATTATTGCCTCACGTTCTGTTTTTTCGATATGAACCTGTGCGTATTCTTTACTCAAAACTGCATGGTGAAATTCTTCTACGTAAGACAATCCCCAATAAACTCCTGGATAAAGTAGTGCTCCAGCTAAAGAAGCAGCTGCAATTAAAATAAGCTTGCCACTTTCACGCTTCGCAAAAGGGGGAGGTCTGTGAAATATAGTGAAATTACATTCATAACGCTCTTCTGCTTGAAGTCGTCCATAGAGGTGCATTAGTTGATGAATTTGATCAACATTTAGGCCATTAGTGTTAAAACCGTAATCAAATTCAAAAGGGGCTGTTTTTAATCCTAGATAGGTTTGTGCGTATTCATCTAAGCCGAGGACGCTTCCAACGCTTGTTCCAATGAAAATTTCATCAAATCTTTTAATATCATAAGCTCTTTTTGCGTATGCCATGATATCGCTAATATGGAGAAAAATCTCACCAAAAAGTTTGATGAGATTTTTTTGATAATCAGAGTTTGAAGTATTAAGACCTTCTGTCGAAAGCATGATTTGAAAGCTGTTAAAATCAATTTGTTCACCAATCAGTTCACAAAATCGTTCGTGCATGTGCAAAAGAGAAAATTTTAAAGATTTGGTGTAAATAAATTCTTGCTCGTTATAGATACAGAAAAAAGAATCGTTTTCTTGAAAATAAATAAAACAATGTACATCAGAGGAGTCAATGATTTCTTTTACGTAGAGTGATTTTAATAATAACGGTACAGGAATAAGTTGATCAATGTATTTGATGGAATCGACAATTTTTACGTATTCTTGTTCTAATGTAAGTGGATCTACTACAAAAACATGAAAAAATCGATCTCCCTCGGTACTTCGATGTAGCGCTTCAACATAACGAATATGGTATTCAACGGCCATATCCAACGCAAGTTCTTCATATACTTTATTCTCAAGAGCATCATAGATATCATCATCAGGAATATTTTTACTAATTCCTATGAGGGCTGAAATAAATCCTTTTGTGTTTAAAAAAGATACACTATATTGGTCTTTTGAAAAAGAAGGAGATGCAATACTAGAAATAGTATTAAATGTACCGACGTAGAAGTCGCCTTTATAAGGATCCGCTGATACGATGGTTGAATAGGTTTGTTGTTGGTGTTTATTCATCCTCTTTCCTATTTAAAATGTACAAGAACCATTCCGCAGAAACAGTTTTGCCGATAAAATTCAATCCTATAGCTTTTTTTATGGCTATCAATAGCATATTTAGTGTCTATATCGCTTAACTTGATCCGTATGTTACTCTCATCTTTTACTTTTGAGTTAGTATAACCGATGATGTTAACACGTATGTTAGGATCGTTATTGATAATCTCAAAATCGGCATTTACAAAAAAATCTGAAGCAAAAGGGATATGTTCATGTTTTCCGTCAATGAAGAGCGAAATGTACGTAGAACAGTTCTCTTTCAAATGGTAACTTGGGATAAGAGTACTTATCTTTTTGTTACCAATAAAAAGATCATACCCAGAATGATTTTTTCGAAAACTCCCGAGTGGATGTGAAAACTTAAAATCGTTATTCTTCGATTGTAGCGGAATGAAACTTAAAGTGTTTTTTAAATCTTTTAAATTTAAATAAAAATCATTGTTAATTGTTAAGTTTCCATCGTTTTTGAGTATTTTTTCGATTTCTTCTGGGCTAAGTATCAGAGACGTTTTAAACTGAATACCCATTATCTGCATATAACTTTCTATTGCACGGAGTTGATAAAACACCTTGTGATGAAGTGTTGGAAGATTTTTACTTGTTTCGATAGCAAATGCAGGTTTATTATTTATCACTGCAAAATAGGTTAAAGAATGTTTCATTGCTTCGTCATCAAAACGGGTATTGGTATTACGTACATCAAAATAATGGTGATTTTCAATTAAGTTTTCGTTGAGTAATTGGCTTACTTTGGATGCTATATCATTTAAGTTTCCAAAGGGATGAGGCCCCTCTAATATTCCTTGATCGATAACGCAGGTTTGCCCCCATGAATTTGGATTGAAAATAGTATTTTGATACTCTTTACGATAGAAACCGTGACCATCATGAAGGTTTAAAATAAGACCGACTTCAGGAGAAAGAATAATCTTCTTAATTTGATCAACAGCATCGTAATCGGGATCATTAGGATTGATTTCAGCAAATTTACGATTCATGTCACCGTAGATACCACGATTGTCGTTCTGAATACTGGGTTGGTTTAAATTCGGTACAATCCAAACATTTCCTCTTTCAATTTGGTAGTACTGTGCGAGTAATGCAGTGGCAAAATAACTTCCTGGTTCATTTCCATGAATTCCTCCAATTACAAGGAGCGTTGGAGATGACTCAGTAAGGCTCTCTTTTTTAATAAGTCTAAATGGATCTGCACTTAAGGTATGACTTATTAATAGAACAATGAAGAACGGCAGTTTCATCCGTTAGTCTTCAGTTATGATAGAAATGGCTTGGTCTTTATTGATTCGGATAAGTAATGCTTTATCCCCTTTAGATTGATAGCTATCGCTTGAATATATTTGATAAAACGTAACTAAAAAAAGGTTACGTGCTTCACCAGGGTAAGGAATAATGTTGATTTCATTGAAAGAGATAGTTTTGTTTTCGTTTTTAGCAAAAATGCGTTCTTTGTAAGATTTAAATTGGTTGAAACTCATGTCATCGGAACGTTTAAAAGTGGGGTCATAAAATGATAAATAGGTATCAATATCGTTGTTGATCCATGAAGATTTCCATTGGTAAAGTCCTGCTAAAATAATTGAATATACATTTGAACTTACCCCTTGTTTGAGAGAAGAATCGATGATTAAAAGGGTATTGGAAAGATTAATATTTTTATCTAATTGGAGTAAGTCATCATTATTGATGGCAACGCATCCACGTGTGAAGGGATCACGCGAACCATTCAGAGGGACTCCGTGCACCCAGATACCATCACCGCTTTTACCACGAATTTTGTCATATAAATTAGGATATGAGGTGACGAATGCCATGGGACCATAAAATTGGTCAACGGTTTTTTTCTTTTCAGTAAAGGTGTAAATACCAATAGGTGTTTTTAAATCACCTTCTCTTTTTTTATCACCAGCATTTTTACCGGTTAATGCACTGTACTTTTTTTTCAGTGAAAATCGTTTTTGAGAATCCGGAGTATAGAGTTCAAGTAAGCCTTTGTCTTTATTGACAGTAAGCAGGGATAATGCACGTTCAAAATAACCAAAACGAAGATCTTTCTTCAATAGTGAGCCTGACCAATAGGAAGGATTACTCATCTCTTGCTCGAGCAGTTTTTTTCCACCGCTTTTATAGAGCATAAATGAGTCTTCCGAAAGCAATAGTGTCAAGGACGCTATCGAAATAAGAAACGCCTTTACCATTCGTATCCTAGATCACTTAAGAATTTTTTATCACTAGTCCACCCTTTTTTAACTGAAACGAAAAGTTCAAGGTATACTGGTTTTGAGGCTAATCGCTCAATTTTTTCTCGGGCGTTTTGTCCAATTCGCTTGATGGCCGCCCCACCTTTGCCGATAATAATACCTTTTTGGGAATCCTTTTCAACAATTATAGTCGCACGAATATGTTCTACTGGCGTATCCTCATCAATTTTATCGATGATGACATCGGATTCGTAAGGAATTTCATCGCTGATATTATCGAAAATTGCTTCACGGATAAATTCTTTGTAAATGGTACGTATCATTTCTGTTGTAATGTTTTCAGGGTCGTAGAGATAAGGAGATTCATCGAGATGTTTAACAAGGGTGTCGAGTAGGTCTTTTTTTCCGACATTTTTAGTGACAGACATTGGAATTAGAGCCAGAAAATGGTCGCTAAAGCGGTTGTATTCACCGATTTTTTTGAGGAGTTCAGCCTGTGAAATTTGATCAATTTTACTCAAAACGATAATATGCTTACGTTTGTCAGAATTGATTTCCAAAAACTTTTCATAATGAATTGTTTTATCAGATGCAGGTGCCAAATAAACGACAACATCACAATCTCCAATTGCTTTGAGTGCTTCTTCGAGCATGTATTGATTGAGCAGTTTTTCAGCCTGATGGAGCCCAGGCGTATCAACGAAAATAATCTGATCATCATTGTGCATAACGATAGCGTTAGAACGTTTACGGGTTGCATTCGCTTTATGGCTGACAAGAGCGATTTTTTCACCCAAAATCCAGTTCATTAGGGTACTTTTTCCTGCATTGGGTCGCCCGACGAGGGCAACAAATCCTGCTTTATTCACCTTTGATCTCTAGATGAAGTATCGCGTGAATGCCGTGACCGAGCTTGAGGTCCAAGTCGTGCAAACCGGTTGTTTTAATGCCGTGTTTTGCATCAAGTTCTTTTTTATCGATTTCAATATTATGTTGAATTTTTAACGCATCTGTAATTTCTTCTTTAGTAACAGCACCAAATAAATGGCCGGTATTACCCAGTTTTTTTGAAATCACTACTTTAATATCAGCAAGCTGCGTTTTAGTAGCATTAAGACGTTCAATTTCTGCTGCCTCGTGGGCAGCTTTCTTCTTTTGTTCTGACTCATATTTTTTTAAAACTTCATGGGTTGCAGCAAATGCTAACCCTTTTCCGATTAAAAAATTTTTACCGTAGCCATCTGCTACCTCTTTGATCTCGCCGGATTTTCCGACTCCTTTAACATCTTTTGTCAATAATACTTTCATTTTAATCCTTGATTAACCGCGAACGATTACGCCGCCATAAGAGACGATGCCGTGCGCGAGATTGGAAACTTTAGTGTATCCCATATCTGACAAGATACGTTGACAATGGGCACTTCGGCTTCCGACATGACAATAAACGATAATGTTTTCGTCTTTCTCTAATTTCGATTCAGTAAGGGTTTGGAAGAAGCTGCTCGTCGGTATCAATACGTCAGCTCCGGAAATACGTCCCATTTTCCACTCCATCCATTCACGAACATCGACTACTTTAAATTTAACCATACCGAGTTCACGTGCTTCAAAAAGAGATGTTAACTCGTCACTATCCAGATCACTTTTGTGCAAGAGCATTTCACATTCTTCTTTAGTTAATCCACGTGAGTGTTGATGGGTGACTTCTTCAACTCCCATCTCCATGCGCTTAGCTGCTGCAAATTCTGGCGTACAGAAGATTTGACAGTGGCAGACACCTTCCTCTGGAAGCTCTTTTTCAATGGCGGTTGTACAAGGACAGAGGCGATTATCAGTACTTTGATATTTGCCTTCTACCTCTTCAACCATATAACAAGGGCAAAAACGTTTGCCATACATCATCTTATTTCGAGCAAGTCCGAGTTGAACACCCTCGTTGATCTCTTCTTGTGGATTGTATGCCCAATTAAATTGGCTGACCACTTTATCGGTAAATTTGATCGTTTTTTCGAGTTCCGCTTGGAACTCATCCGAATTCATATCTATTTTGATGATGCTCATACGTAAATTCCTTATTTATTTTTTCGTGCTTTACCGGCAATGATAAAACGGAGTGCATTAAGTTTGATAAATCCGCCTGCATCTTTTTGATCGTAAACAGAATCTTCTTCGAATGTACAGTATTCAGGGTTGAAGAGTGAAAGATCCGAACTGCGTCCAACAACCATAATATTCCCTTTATAAAGTTTCAATCGAACGCTTCCACGTACATTTTGTTGGGTCTTATCGATAGCCGCTTGGAGCATTTCCCGTTCTGGTGCAAACCAGAAACCATTATAAATGAGTTTAGCATAACGTGGCATCAACTCGTCTTTTAGGTGAGCTTCTTCGCGATCTAGTGTCAATGATTCGATGGCACGGTGAGCTTTAATCATGATAGTTCCCCCCGGAGTTTCGTAACAACCGCGACTTTTCATTCCAACAAAGCGGTTTTCAACGATATCGGCACGTCCTATCCCATGGCGTCCTCCAATAATGTTGAGTTGTTCCAACATAACAGCAGGGGAGAGTGCTTTGCCGTTTAGGCTGATAGGATCTCCTTTTTCGTAGCCAATTTCAATGTACTCTGCTTCATCAGGTGCATCCTGAGGGGATACCGTCCAACGCCACATACTCTCTTCAGGTTCTGCAGCAGGATCTTCCAAAATTCCACCCTCATACGAAATGTGAAGGAGGTTGGCGTCCATAGAATATGGAGATTTTTTACCGCTCATTTCGATTTTGATTCCATGCTCTGCCGCATACGCGAGTAGCTTTTCTCTCGAGTTCAAATCCCATTCACGCCAAGGTGCGATGATAGTGAGCGCACTATTTTGTCCGAGGTAACCCATTTCAAAACGAACTTGGTCATTTCCTTTTCCGGTAGCACCGTGACTGACCGCATCGGCACCCGTGATGCGGGCAATTTCAGCTTGGCGTTTTGCGATCAAAGGACGTGCAATCGATGTTCCGAGCAAATATTCACCCTCATAAATCGCATTGGCACGAAACATCGGGAAAACGTAATCGCGTACGAACTCTTCACGAAGGTCTTCGATGTAAATATTTTCAGGTTTAATCCCGAGGCTGATCGCTTTGGCGCGAGCCGGTTCTACCTCTTCACCTTGCCCGATATCGGCCGTAAAAGTGACAACTTCGCATTTATACTCATCTTGGAGCCATTTTAAAATAACACTCGTATCCAATCCGCCGGAATAGGCGAGAACAACTTTTTTAACCTCTTTTTTCATACATGCATCCTTATCATTGATACCCATACTCCATTTATACAGTGTGGAGTGAATAGCGCGATTTTATCAAAAAAATGGTGAGAAAAGGGTTAAAATTTTAGATTTAATGAATGTGTTTGCTGGGCTTCAGTAGATTTGAGAAAATCCAAGCTATTCTTGAGTTGTTGTAGCGTTTGTGCTGTTTGGATTTTCTTTTGTTCTAAGAGAATTTTACTTTGTTGGAGAAGGTAAGCTGCTTCTTCCATTTGTTTAAGTGTCTCAAATTTAGGCATTTCGTTAATTAATACGGAGATCCGATCAATTTCTTCGAGAACCAGAGCAGTTTTAAGCTTGGTTAGCCACATTAGTACTCTCTTTCCACGCTTCTAGAAGTCCTTTGAATACTTGGGTTACTTCATCTAGTTTAGTGCTATTATTATAAAGATTTGCTTCACTGAGAAGTCGAAGTTGATAGCTGTAAAGGCCTGCAAGATAATGCGAAATTTCACCTTGGTTGTAATCCAAAATATTGATTAATTCAGTTAAAACTGCATTGGAACGGTTGATCCAATAAGTACGTCTTTCAATATCATTGTCACCAATAGAGCGTTTGGCCTGCATGTTGAAGCGTAAAATCCCCTCATACATCATTTGAATAAGTTTTTCAGGTGATTCAACACCGATATTATTTTGTGTGTAAGCATTGTAAGCTAAATTAGTGTACATAAATATCCCTTTAATGTCATCGAAAAATAATTTAAAGTATAACTTTGAGTGGGTTCATTACCCTTTTTGATCGAATAATAGCCCATTGACTTCTTGCATTTTTGGCAATAATTGCTCCGCCTGTTCTAATGGAAAACGTCTAAGTAAACGATTACTTTTAGTTTCAATTACAGAGACGTAAAAATCCTCTGAAGTGTTGTCAAAACCGAATTTTAGTGACGTGTTGAACGGATCAAGAGAACGATTGAGTTGATCGATCAATTTATCCATATCTTTTTGTGAATCAATCTTAGTTGTTTTTTGCTCATTGTCAGTTTGACTGACTTTGTCTTGATTAATCTGAGCCTTTTGAATTTCTTGAACACTTTGCGTATTTTGCAATTCTGTGGCAGCAGGTTTTTGGGCAGTTGCTTGACTTTGCTGCATTTTGGCAGTAGTTTGCAATATTTCCATGATACTTCTCCTTGAGATACCTAAAACATTTCTACTCCCTAAATCGACCAGCTCAATAAAAACTTTAACCTTCACATGATATTCTTGCATTTATGAAACGTTATTTTTCCCTTTTACGGCGTGAACCGCTGCTTCGTCGCCTCTCTTTTATTCAACTGCTTGCTTATTTTGGTGCATGGTTTAGTAATGTCGCGATTTATACACTCTTAATCCAAATGGGAGCGGATGCTTCAACAATCGCCTTGGTTGCTGCCCTTCACTTTCTTCCCGGAGTTTTTCAAGCACCATTGAGTGGTGTTATACTTGATCGTATTCATCCAAAACGACTTATGATAATTTTGACCATTATAGAAATTTTTTCTACCCTTACTCTCATCACGGTTGATAATGTTGGAATGTTATGGCTGTTATATGTATTGGTTTTTATTCGTATGGGGGCATCAAGTTTTCATTTTACGGTAGAGATGTCGTTGCTTCCTCGAATTTTAGAAGGTAAATCACTTCAGACTGCTAATGAAATTCACTCGATTATCTGGTCTCTATCGTATACATTCGGTATGGCTTTAAGTGGTTTGGTTGTTTATTGGGTAGGTGTTACTACCGCTTTTTTACTGGATGCCGGATTATTTGTTATCGTCCTTTTTTTACTATCATCCCTTAATATAGAGATTGAATTTTCGAAAAATAGTGCAAAATTAGGTTTTATGATGAGAGAGGCTTTTAGTTACATACGTAATCATCCTATTGTTTTGCATTTGATGATTCTTCATGCCATTATTGGATTTACGGCATTTGATGCTTTGGTAGCATTAGCAGCAAAACATTTTTATGCTCAAATTATTGCGGTCTCTTTAGGAATTGGTTTGCTTAATGCAGCAAGGGCATTTGGGCTTGTCATCGGTCCGATGGTGTTAGGGAATTGGATTAATAATTCACGATTAGGTCTATTATTGCTCGCTGAAGCAGCATCTATAATGTTTTGGGCTTTAGTCATTGATGATTTTTATCTCTCACTGGTTGCTTCTGTGGGTGTCGGATTTGTAACAACAACCTTGTGGTCGTATACATATACACTATTGCAACATCATACAGATAGTAATTTTTATGGTCGTGTTATCGCATATAATGATATGATTTTTTTAGGAGTAGGGGCATTTGTCTCTTTGCTAATAGGATATTTAGCCGTTTTAGGGCTCTCTTTAGGGATGATTACCTTGTTTTTGGGATCTGTCTTTGCTTTGGCTGCCTTTTATTACAGATGGATACGACGTACATACACTTTAGAGGAGATCGGATGAAAAATAAGATGATATTTGTATCCAACGACCAAGAGATTGATTTAGGAAAAATTACTCGCCTCTATCCGGCTGCTTTGATCCACGCAGGTGGTGAAAGTGCATCGGTATCATTAGAATGGGCTGAGTTAAAAGCGAATCAAATAACGCTTGAAGCCTATGTATTGGTTTGCGATTTTGATCCAGTGGGAGAGGTTCCGCTCAATCGAGTAGAACTCCGTTTTGATACTAAAGAGGAACTTTTTTGTGTTATGCGAGAGATTGCAATGCAGGTAAAAAAATAATCTAAATTAATGTTCTTGTGCGAGTAACTCTTTGTATTGTTCTTCGACTATTTTAAGACGGTTTCGATCGGGCATTTTACGTGATGCAATATAACCGATAATTTCTCCCGTTTCATCAAG
Organism: Sulfuricurvum sp.; assembly: GCF_028688295.1. Lineage (GTDB taxonomy): Bacteria > Campylobacterota > Campylobacteria > Campylobacterales > Sulfurimonadaceae > Sulfuricurvum. The sequence continues at coordinate 46,122 of NZ_JAQTYM010000002.1, read as the reverse complement.
TTTTGGGACAATATGGACAACAACCCAGTAAAATTTACCGTCTTTACGAAGGTTCTTAACATACCCTTCCCAAATTTTCCCACTCTGAATAACTTTCCACATCCCTTCAAATCCTGCTTTAGGCATATCCGGATGACGCAAGATACTATGTGGTTGTCCGACGGCTTCGACGGCTGAGTAGAGTGTCATTTCTGTAAATTTACGGTTGACATAGGTTATAATACCTTTAGTATCAGTTTCGGAAATCAAACTTCGTCCATCAAATAATACTTCTTCGTTTATGGGGTTAGGTCGTTTCATTTGGCATCTCCTAAACTTAGATTAGAATATAAAAGTGCGATTATAACTCGATTCTTACTTAAATAAAAGTAAATTTTTTTATTTTTGCATCTTATTTGATAAAATAGTTCCTTAATTTAATAAACGTGGTGCAGTCATGATTTTAGAGGCTCAAGCTTCCATCTTTATCAACTATGATAGCTTTGGGTATTCGATTGGTTTGGCTATGTTTGAGCCCAGCGGGCTAAAAGGGTGGATGTGTGAAATTGAGGCTGAACCGTCTCACCCTTACAGTGCTATTGATCGTTTATTGCATTTATTATTTGTGACAAACTGTACGCACTTGATTATTGGTGCATCATCAAGGAAACTTTTTGATGATGTAGCGAGTAGTTTTACGACTTTTGTAATCACCTATGATGAGCAAATATTTGAGTTAGACGAACAAAACACGCTATTTCAAGCGATGTTCAATCTCCAATCTCTATTAAGCCCGATTGAACATTTAAATTTAGAAATTCGGCCGCTATGTTCCCAAGCTCTAGCTTTGATGGCATACTATCAAACTAAGCACAAGAATTTTGTTCCCTATACACTTCCCAAGATTTTAGAAACACCACAATTAATGGAACTCGGTAATAATGCTTTAGAACAGCTTGAAATGACCAGTGCTGATTTGCGCATTTCAACCATTTCTACCCTTTTTTTAACCATGTCTACTCCTATGGGAAAAAGATTAGGTCGTTTTCGACTTTTTTTGCCTATTAGAGAGTCTCAAGAAATTCAAAAACGGTTCGATTGGATTGAAATAGTGAATCCGCACTCACTATGGCTTCAAGAAAAATTGCTTCATATCGGTGATTTAGAGCTTTTATGGCAAAGGTTGCAAGAACGTCAAAAAGATCGATTTAACGATTTTTACAATGCATGTATTTTTATGATTGAAATACAAGCGTATTGTGTCAGACATAAATTAAATTTTATTCTTCCATCAGAGACACTATTGGAAGGATGGGAGATAGAGCTTAAAAATAATTATTATAATCGTCAGTGGCTGCTAAGTCAAACTCAGTTCGTCCACACTACCATTGACTGGATCGCGCAGGTGGATGTAGCTGTTTCTTCGGCGATTAATGCTCAAAAATACGCACTTACACGTCCATCTCTTGTGGATTCATGTGATGAAAACTTTTTGCAAATAAGCGGTTTACGTCATTTATTGATTGAATCTCAGGGAATATCTTATGTCGCGAATGATATTGTGATGGGGAATCGTGATCATGTTGATTTACCCTATCCTGATACGGTAATGTTGGATTCTAAAGTACATGATGGAGCCAATATCCGAGGTGTATTGCTGTATGGAATTAACTCCAGCGGGAAATCTTCTCTAATGAAAAGTATCGGTATCGCCGTGACTTTGGCTCAAGCTGGATTTTTTGTTCCGGCGAAGGGAATGAAATTTTCGCTGTTTGATGGGATTTATACGCGTATTCAATCACGTGATAATGTAGCAAAATCACTCTCAACCTTTGGGGTGGAGATGTTAGAACTTAACACAATTTTCACGCGTGCAACATCTCGCTCTCTTGTCTTGGGTGATGAAATAAGTCATGGTACTGAAACACTCTCGGCAGTAGCCATCGTCGCGAGTACAATAATAGAATTGAATAAAAAAGGGTGCCTGTTTTTAATGACAACACATTTACATCAGCTCTCTATGGTCAGTGAGCTCAGCCGTTTACGTGAAGTAGTGCATTTACATTTGAGTGTACGGTATGATGAAGGAAGTGATCGGTTGGTCTATGATCGTATTCTAAAATCTGGGCGGGGAAGCAGTGTGTATGGATTAGAATTTGCCGAATCTCTCCATATGAACCCCCATTTTTTACAAAATGCTGCGCGGCTACGAGAGAGCTTAGCCAAAGAATACGATGTCCTCGAATTGGGTAATCAAAAAGAGTATATTAAACGCTATCGTGAAGTGGTGGCATCTGAATGCGTCATCTGCGGAGCGTTGGTTCGAAATCTGCAAAAAAATCCCGCTTTAAAAGAGCATCATCATCTTATCCCTATATGTGAAACCCATTCTCGTCAAATTTCGCAAGGCAAAATCAAACTGCAAGGTTTTATAATGACACCGAATGGTTTACGTCTAGAATATGAGACGCAATTAAAAGAGGATGGACATTGAACGTTATAGAGCTATTTAAGCATCTTTTGGAATCACCGAGTGTCACTCCCGAAGATGGTGGAATTTTTGAATTTTTGTCAGAGTATCTGCATGATTTTGAGATAATCCGAATCGATAAAGAAGGGGTGAAAAATCTTTTTGCTTACCGTCGTTTCGGAGAAGGAAAACACCTCTGCTTCGCCGGACATGTCGATGTTGTCCCCTCAGGGGAGGGGTGGAATAGTGATCCGTTTGTAGCAACCGAGATTGAGGGGTATATTTATGCACGTGGTGCACAGGATATGAAAAGTGGTGTGGCGGCTTTTACCCAAGCACTTAAAGAAGCACACGATTTTAACGGCACTCTTTCAATTCTATTGACATCCGATGAAGAGGGACCTGCAAAATACGGGACAGTTGAGGTATTAACATATCTTAAAGAACAGAATCTTCTACCGGATGCTGTTGTTGTAGCCGAACCGACGTGTGAAGAAAAATTTGGTGATGCAATCAAAGTTGGCCGTCGCGGCTCTATTAATGGAGTGATTGAAATTACGGGAAAACAGGGACATGCTGCTTATCCTGAAAAAGCGATCAACCCCGTCCATCAAATTGCACCAGTTCTTTCTAAGATTGCAGGTGCTTTTTTGGATGAAGGGGATGAGTATTTCGCCCCAAGTCAGATTGTGATCACCGATATTCGTGCAGGAATTGAGACAACGAATGTTTCACCCGGAAAACTGAAAATGATGTTTAATGTCAGAAATTCTACTTGCACCGATAAAGAAAAAATAGCATTTTTTATCGCCTCACATCTCAAAGGGTTAGATTACACGCTAAGTCTTGATCAATCAGCCCACCCGTTTGTGACCGATGCAAATACGCTAATTGTACAAACACTCATGAAATCTATATATGAGACATGTGGAGTTATGCCGAAAAAATCGACTGCAGGAGGGACATCAGATGCACGTTTCGTGGCATGGTATGGAATTGATGTCATCGAATTTGGAGTTATTAACGACACAATTCATGCTCCTAATGAGCGTACATCGATAGACGAAGTGAGAAATCTTTACACTGTTTTTACAAAGTTGATTGATAATTTTCGCTAAAATTCCGTTTTACACGAAAAGGGTAAATAATGAAAAAAGTAGTTTTATTGGTGCTATTAATGACAAGCCTCTTTGGAACTGACATCGTATGGCAGGATACATTTGCTGCTGCATCGGCTAAAGCTAAAAAAGAGTCAAAACCTTTATTGGTACTTATCACGAGTGAGCAATGTCGATGGTGCCGTAAGCTTGAACAAACAACGCTTCAAGATCAGGATGTCATTTCAAAATTAAATTCAAAGTTTGTAATGGTTCACGTCACACGTGACAAAAGTATTTATCCGAAAAACTTAACGGCAAAAATGGTTCCAATGAACTATTTTTTAGATGCCAATGGAAAAGTGATTTACTCAATGCCGGGATATTGGCCTGTCGAAGATTACCAATCGATTCTTGATGATGCTATTAACCGATACAATAAAGGAAAATAATATGGAATACATTCAAACTCATAATGCACCTGCTGCAATAGGACCGTACTCACAAGCAATTGTTGCCAATGGAATGGTATTTACATCAGGGCAGATTGCACTAAAGCCTTCAGGTGAGATGATAAATGGTACAGTTAGCGAACAATGTGTTCAAGTGATTTCCAATCTTAAAGCGGTTTTGGATGCATCGGGGAGTTCATTTAATAAAGTAATTAAAACAACGATCTTTTTGGCAGATATGGATGACTTTGCAGTTGTTAACGCTATTTACGGAGATGCATTTGGTGATCATAAGCCAGCGCGCTCCACCGTAGCTGTGAAAACATTGCCAAAAAATGCACTTGTTGAGATCGATGCAATCGCTTTAATTTAAGCTTAAATAAACGTTGGCTATAATTCGCCACTTTTTGTAGACTTGTAAGTAAGGAACGCTAATGTACGCAATTATCAAAAACGGCGGAAAACAGTATAAAGTTCAAGAGGGTGATATCCTTTTGTTCGATAAAATGGGACTTGATCCTAAAACCACCGTCGAAATCAAAGAAGTTCTTGCCGTTAATAACGGTGAACTTAAAACTGGTACTCCATTTGTTGAGGGTGCTGTTGTTACTGCTGAGGTTATCAATGAAGGTCGTGACCGTAAAGTCGTGATCTACAAAAAACGTCGTCGTAAAGACAGTAAATTGAAGCGTGGTTTCAGAAGAGATCACACACGCGTTCGCATCGTTAAAATCGCTGCGTAATTATTTAAAAGTAGGAGGACAGCATGGCTCATAAGAAAGGTCAGGGTAGTACACAGAATAACCGCGACTCAGCGGGACGTAGACTCGGTGTCAAAAAATACGGTGGTGAAATGGTACGCGCGGGTAATATTATTATCCGTCAACGCGGAACAAAAGTTCACCCGGGTAAAAACATGGGTATGGGTAAAGACCACACATTGTATGCGTTGGTTGACGGTATCGTTGCATTTGAACGTAAAGACAAAAAACGCAAACAAGTCTCTATCATCCCTGCCGCATAATTTTCACTTACATCGGGCTATCGCCCGATTTTGAATCCATTTCCTAAATTATCTTTTTAATCGTGTACTTGAGAATCGAAGTACAGTGTTAAGCAAATAATAGTTGTCTCATTAGAGGCAAATGTTCAAAACAACTTTAAGGACATCCATGTTTAGTGATAGTGTAGAAATTACCGTCTCCTCTGGAAAAGGGGGAGCAGGGTGTGTTGCTTTTAGACGGGAGAAATATGTCCTTCAAGGTGGTCCAAACGGTGGTGACGGCGGTCGCGGTGGTGATGTTTATTTCAAAGTAGACAACAACACCCATACCCTTGCACACTTCCAAGGGAACAAAAACCTCAAAGCCGATAAAGGTCAACCGGGTGCAGGCTCCAACATGGCGGGTAAAGCCGGTAAACGTCTCGTGGTGGTTGTTCCTCCGGGAACGCAAGTCGTGGATGTTGAAACAGGCGATATTTTATTGGATCTACTCGAAGACGGTAAAGAGGTTCTCTTTTTAGAAGGGGGACGCGGTGGTCTTGGAAACGTTCACTTTAAATCTTCTACCAACCAAAAACCGATGTACGCTCAACCGGGTGAACCTGCGATTACGCGTGTTCTTCGACTTGATCTTAAATTGATCGCGGATGTCGGATTAGTAGGATTCCCTAATGTCGGTAAATCGACCTTGATCTCTACAGTCTCTAACGCTCGTCCTGAAGTAGCCAACTATGAGTTTACGACACTGACTCCGAAACTCGGACAGATTAATATCGGTGAGTTTGATTCGTATATTATGGCGGATATTCCGGGGATTATTGGCGGAGCATCTGAGGGAAAAGGTCTTGGACTTAAATTCCTTCGTCATATTGAGCGGACAAAAACCCTTTTGTTTATGATTGATTTGGCATCGTACCATGAGCTTGAGTACCAATATGAAACTCTCAAACAAGAGCTTGAAAAATTCTCACCTCTTTTAGCGGAACGTAACTATGCCATTGCCCTTACACGCGCCGATGCGATGAGCCCCGAAGAAGCAATCGAAAAAACGAATGCGTTTTTGAAACTTGTTAATCTTGATCCTGTTAAAAAAAGCCGATTTGCTTTCAGCGACGAGTATCCGGTGTATGAACAAGCCGATTTTGACAAAGCGTTTTATGAGCGCTCCAAACCGGCATTTATTGCACCGATCTCTTCGGCAATCAATCTCAATATCAAACCATTAACGTATGCACTCTATCAAATGGTCGTAACGGAGCGCGCATGAAGCGGATCGTTGTCAAAGTCGGAAGTGCGGTTTTAAGCGACCATGAGCGTATCGCAAAAGACCGTATGCAAAACCTCGTCGATTTTATCGCTGAGCTCAAAAAAAGTTATGAAGTGATCCTCGTCTCTTCGGGGGCGGTTGCGGCAGGGTATACCGAACTTAAACTCGATAAAAAGATTTTGGCGAACAAACAAGCCCTCGCATCCATCGGTCAGCCGATTTTGATGAATAAATACCGCAAGATGTTCGAACACTATTCTATTCTATCCTCCCAAGTATTGGTAACAGCGGCTAACTTCAATACCGCCGAAGAGTCCCAAAAAGCGAAAGATACGATTGAAACTCTCCTTAAACATAATGTTGTTCCGATCATTAACGAAAATGATGCGACGGCGACGGAAGAGTTGATTTTGGGAGATAATGACCAGCTCTCGGCTTATGCGGCTCACCATTTCGGTGCTGAGTTACTCGTTATCCTCTCCGATATTGATGCGTATTATGATAAAGATCCACGAAGTCATGAGGATGCAAAAGTACGTTCACGTATTGAATCTATTACTCCAGAAGAACTCTCTTTGGAAGTAACACCGAATCATAACTTTGCGACGGGTGGGATTGTGACGAAACTCAAAGCGGCCGATTTTCTTCTTAAACGTGGCGGAGCGATGTTTTTGGCAAGTGGATTTGATCTGAGCGATGCTAAAAGCTTTTTGATTGAGGGGCAACATCGCGGAGGCAGTCTGTTTAAAGCCACTGAGGAGCTTTAATGACCCGTGTTATTTTTATGGGGACACCCGATTATGCGGCATCGATTTTAGAAGCACTGATCGAAGCGAATGATGTTGAAGTGGTAAGTGTTTACACTCAACCCGATAAGCCGGTAGGACGAAAAGCTATTATGAGCGCTCCGATTGTTAAAACGGTAGCTCAAAATGCAAATATCCCCGTGATACAGCCTAACAGACTTCGAGATGAAGCCGTAGTGAATGAACTTTTGGCAACATCGTGCGATATGATCATTGTCGCGGCATACGGGCAGATACTTCCAAAAGCGATTTTAGATCATGCACCGTGTATCAATCTTCACGCCTCTATTCTCCCTCACTACCGTGGTGCGAGTCCGATTCAGCAAAGTTTGTTGAATAATGATACCCAAAGCGGTGTTACGGCCATGTGGATGGATGAGGGGCTTGATACAGGCTCGATTATCAAAATTGAAACGCTCACTATCGGTAAAGATGAGATGGTGGAGTCGTTGTATTCGCGTCTTACTGATGCAGCGGTAGATTTGACCCTCGATGTTATCCGTAACTGGGATCGCAAAAGTGCGGTGAGTCAAAATGATGAGCAAGCCACGAACTGTAAAAAAATCATTAAATCAGACGGCTTGATTGATTTCACTGATGCACGAGAAATCTATAACCGCTATCGTGCTTATACGCCATGGCCCGGATTATTTAGCGAATCAGGACTAAAGATCAAAGAGCTGAACCTCGAAGAAGAGGCGAGTCTCGGTGAAGCAGGGAAAATTATTCATATGGATAAAGAGGGTATTGTTGTTCAATGCTCTCGTGGTTCCCTTCGTATCACAAGGGTTCAAGCTCCCTCCAAACAAGAGACTTCAGTCGTTGATTATCTCAACGGAAAACGGATAGGGTGTGGACATTCATTGGTTTGAGTCGCTGGGGTCAACCCAAAGCTATATTATTGAAGAACTTAAAACCTCACGCTTAAACGCACCTGTATGTATCGGAACCCTGTCTCAGACGAATGGTAAAGGTTCGAGAGGCAATAGTTGGATAGGAGAAGAGGGTAATCTCTTTATTTCACTTGCAATAGAGCGTTCAATGTTACCTGAGGATTTAAAACTTGAATCTTCATCGATCTATTTTGCTTTTTTAATGAAAGAATTATTAGCTTCAATGGATTCTAAAATTTGGCTTAAATGGCCGAATGATTTTTATCTTTACGATAAAAAAATTGGCGGTGCTGTCACTAATTTAATTGGCAATAGTCTTGTTTGCGGAATCGGAATAAATTTGATGAATGCGCCGATAGGTTTCGAAAAACTTGATATTAAAATTAATCCATACGATTTAACAAAAGCTTATGGAGAGTTGTTTGCACATTTACCAACGTGGAAGCAGATTTTTAGCAACTACCAGATAGAATTTGAAAACAGTAGAGAATTTTTTACCCACAACAATAATGAAAAAGTTGCACTTCAGAAGGCCGTTTTACTTGAAGACGGATCGCTAATGTGTGACGGCCAAAGGATATTTAGTTTACGATGAGTGAAGTTATTGTTATCGCCAATCAAAAAGGGGGAGTGGGTAAAACCACAACCGCCGTCAACTTAGCCGCATCCCTAGCCGTTGCAGAAAAAAAAGTATTGCTGATCGATGCTGATCCGCAGGCAAACGCAACGACCTCTTTAGGGTACCATCGCAACAACTATGAGTTTAATATTTATCATGTATTAATTGGTGCAAAAAAACTCCGTGAAATTATTTTAAAAACATCATTACCAAAACTTTTTTTGGCACCATCGAATATTGGTCTTGTCGGAGTTGAAAAAGAGTACTACGATGCAGATAATGCTAAAGGGCGTGAGCTTATTTTAAAGCGTGCTATTGCACAAGTAAAAGACGAATATGATTATGTGATTATTGATTCACCTCCGGCACTTGGGCCAATGACGATCAATGCCCTTTCAGCCTCAAATTCGGTTATTATCCCAATCCAATGTGAGTTTTTTGCGCTTGAGGGCTTGGCGCAACTTCTAAATACAGTAAAGTTGGTACGAAAAACAATTAATCCAAAGTTAACTATAAAAGGGTTTTTACCAACGATGTACAGTGCACAAAATAATCTTTCACGTCAAGTATTTGCCGATTTACGTCAACATTTTCAGGCGAAACTTTTTAAATCCGGTGGAAGTGATGATTATATCGTTATTCCACGTAATGTAAAATTAGCAGAATCTCCGAGTTTCGGAAAACCTGCTATTTTGTATGATGTAAAATCAAGCGGCTCTATGGCGTACCAAGATTTGGCACACGCTATTATCGCCTAAAGGAAAAAAATGGCGAAAGCATCCGCATTGGGCAGAGGACTTGGCGCACTGTTAAGCGAAATAGAAGAGGCGTACGATAATGAACTGCCAAAAAAAGGTGGTGTTGAGGAAGTAGCGGTCTCTAAAATTCGACCAAACCCCTATCAACCCCGTAAACATTTTGATCAGGAAAGTTTGCTAGAACTTTCTGAGTCGATTAAAGCACACGGATTGCTCCAGCCTATAGTTGTCAAAGAAGATCTTGATGGTTATATCCTTATTGCTGGCGAGCGTCGACTCCGTGCAAGTAAATTAGCTAAAAATAAAACAATCAAAGCTATTGTTGTTTCTGTCAGTGATGAGCAGATGAGGGAACAAGCATTGATTGAAAACATTCAGCGGGATGAGCTTAATGTCATCGATCTAGCACAAGCGTATCAAGAGTTGATTGATATTCATGAACTAACACACGAACAACTTTCTCAAACCGTTCACAAAAGCCGTACACAGATCACCAATACATTACGATTATTACAATTGAGCGATAAAGGACGTAAAGCACTTGTTGATGGGAAAATTAGTGCAGGGCATGCTAAAGTTATTTTAGGACTTGATCCACGAGAACAAACTATGATGATCGACTCAATTATTGGCCAAAAACTCAGTGTTCGTGATCTAGAAACGATGATTAAAAAAATTAAAGTACCTGCTACATCTGCAACGGTGTCTTCAGAAATTGAAACATTAGATTTTTCTGCATTGAAAAAATATTTGAGCATGAATGGTTATAAATGTGGCACAAAAGGTGACAAGCTAACGATAGAATTTGAAGACAATGATCAAATTGAATCATTTTTAGGCCTACTTTCTTAATATCTCACCACGTTTAACTGTCCCTTCAATTTATAAGTTGTATAATCACGCAACTTTTAGGAGGTGGTATGTTAGATATAAGTCCGATGCTGCTTGGCAGCACACTGATTGTCTTCCTTGTCCTTATTGCCCTACTAAACAGTTTGCTTTACAAACCTCTTTTCAGTTATATGGAAAAACGGGATGCAGATATTAAAAAAGATTTGGAACAAGTTGGTAACAACGATTCCGAAATCGCTGCATTTCACGCCAAAGCTGAGAAGATTATGAGTGATGCTAAACTGGAAGCAGCGGCATTAAGAGAAAAAGTTATTGCTGAGGCCAAAGCGCTGGCAAATAGCAAAATAGAGACAAAACGTGCTGAATTAGCACTTGAGTACGCAACGTTCGAAGGCGAACTGTCTGCAGAACAAACACGGTTGATTGCTGCACTTCAAAATGAAGTGCCTGCATTCCAAACGGCTGTATCAGCAAAATTAAGTCAAATATGAGGTACGCAATGGGTAAAATAATCGTTACAGTATTACTGCTCAGTGCTTATCTCTTTGGATCAGATGCTAATGCAGAAGGCTCTACAGATATCGTTCAAAGAACGATTAACTTCCTGATTTTTGCCGGAATTTTGTTCTACATTTTGGCAGAACCGGTTAAAAACTATTTTAGCGGAAGAAGCGCCGGGATTGCAGAAGAACTTGAAAAAGTTCAAGAGCGTCTTAGTGAATCAAAACGTTTAAAAGAGTTGGCTGAGCAAAAAATTGATGAAGCGCTCCGTTTTGCAAGTGAATTAGCAGAGTCGAGTAAGAAGGAGAATAAAATTTTGTCTGACAAAATTTTACTTCAATGTGAACAAGACTTAGAGATTATTTCAAAGCAAAATAGTGCATTAATGGAACTTGATAAGCGAAAAATGGTTCGTGATGTGGTTTCTAAGGTGATGAATGACGTTATGGATAAAAGTAACGATGCATTGGGTAAAGAAGCAATGACCGATATCTTGAAAAAGAAGGTAGCATAAATGCAATATGAACTCATAGCAAAACGCTACATTAAACCTTTGATGCAAAGCTGTGATCAAACATCACTTGATAATTTAGCGGTACTTCTTACAAGTTTAGCTAAAGCTTACGAGAGTGAAAAGTTTAATCTTATAATGCATTCTAATGAAGTCAGCAGTGCTGAAAAATGTCAATTGGTACTTGATATAGTTTCCTCTGTGGGAAGTACAATAGTTAACAATCTTATTAAGCTGTTAGCAGAAAATGGACGTCTTTCATTGATACCTGCAATTGCTGATCAACTAACACGTGAAATTGGCCGTTCAAAACGGACCTTTAGCGGACGTATCTACAGCAACAGTGTTGTCGACCAAGCTTCGGTTGAGACGATTGCACGTGATTTGGGTACAAAAATGGGAGCAACAATAGCATTAAGTTACGTTGCTTCTGATTTTGATGGAGTCCGTGTTGAAGTTGATGATCTAAATGTTGAAATCAATTTTTCAAAAAACCGCCTCAATGCTCAAATGGTTGAGCACATTTTAAAAGCAATTTAACCCTCGGGAAAGGAGAAATAGTGGTAGCAAAAGTACAAGCAGACGAAATCAGTTCAATCATTAAAGAGCGAATTGAGAATTTCGAACTTAATGTAGATATTAATGAAACCGGAAAAATCGTCTCATACGGAGATGGAATCGCTCAAGTTTATGGCTTGAACAACGTTATGGCCGGAGAGATGGTAGAATTTGAAGACGGCTCACGCGGTCTGGTTATGAACCTTGAGGAGAGCAGCGTCGGTGTTGTTATTCTTGGCAAAGGTAAAGAGCTTCGTGAAGGAATGTCAGTAAAGCGTCTTGGACGTCTTTTACGTGTTCCTGTAGGTGATGCACTTCTTGGACGTGTTGTGAATGCTCTTGGAGAGCCGATCGACGGAAAAGGTCCTATCGAAACTACAGAAATTCGTTTCGTAGAAGAAAAAGCTCCTGGAATTATGGCACGTAAATCGGTTCATGAACCTATGGCAACCGGTATTAAAGCGATAGATGCCCTTGTTCCAATCGGGCGCGGACAACGTGAACTTATCATCGGTGACCGCCAAACCGGTAAAACTACCGTTGCTTTAGATACGATCATCAACCAAAAAGGTAACGGTGTTGTTTGTGTTTACGTTGCGATTGGTCAAAAAGAATCAACTGTAGCACAAGTTATCCGTCGTCTTGAAGAACACGGTGCCTTAGAATACACTATTATCGTTTCTGCTCCTGCTTCTGAAGCGGCAGCTCTCCAATTCCTTGCTCCCTATACCGGTGTAACGATGGGTGAATATTTCCGTGATAATGCACGTCATGGTTTGATCGTTTATGATGATCTCTCTAAACATGCGGTAGCATACCGTGAAATGTCATTGATTCTTCGCCGTCCTCCGGGTCGTGAAGCATATCCGGGTGACGTTTTCTATCTACACTCACGTCTTTTGGAGCGTGCAGCGAAATTGAATGATGAATTGGGTGCAGGTTCATTGACGGCACTTCCAATTATCGAAACTCAAGCGGGTGACGTTGCGGCGTATATTCCTACCAACGTTATTTCGATTACTGACGGTCAAATTTTCTTGGAAACTGATTTGTTCAACTCAGGTATTCGTCCTGCGATCAATGTCGGTCTTTCTGTATCACGTGTCGGTGGTGCGGCACAAATCAAAGCTACGAAACAAGTTGCGGGAACATTGCGTCTTGATTTGGCACAATACCGTGAGCTTCAAGCGTTTGCACAGTTTGCTTCTGATTTGGACGAAGTAAGCCGTAATCAACTTGAGCGTGGACAACGTATGGTTGAAGTGTTAAAGCAACCTCCATATTCTCCACTTGGTGCTGAAAAACAAGCATTGATTATTTTCGCGGGTAACGAAGGGTATCTTGATGATATTTCTGCAGATTCTGTTGTGAAATTCGAATCAGATTTATATCCGTTCGTAGAAGCATCGTATCCTCAAATTCTTGAAAACATCCGTAGCTCATCTAAAATTGATGATGAAACGATGGGAATGATGAAAAAAGCACTCGAAGAGTTTAAATCTACTTTCGTTGCTGAATAAGGATCTTTATGGCTAACTTGAAAGAGATTCAAAGACAGATCAAAAGTGTTTCGAACACGCAAAAAACTACACGTGCTATGAAGCTTGTCTCTACGGCAAAACTTCGCCGTGCGGAAGAGTTAGCGAAACGTTCACGTCTGTTTGCACAAAAAACGAATCAAGTGATAGCTGAAATCGCAGGGCGCATCAAATGCAATAAAGTAGGCGGGATTGAAAATCGCTGCTTTATCGAAAATGATGCTCCTGAAATGATCGATATTATTTTTGTTACTGCAGATAAAGGTCTCTGCGGTGGTTTCAACATGCAAACCATTAAAGCCGTTAAGCGCCTTATGAGTGAGTATAAAAATAAAAAAGTCAAAATTCGTCTTCGTGGCATCGGGAAAAAAGGGATCGAATTTTTTACTTACAATGAAGTAGAGATGCTTGATGTAGTAAAAAATTTGAGTTCTGCGCCTGATATGCAACGCTCATCCGAGTTTATGACACGATCGATCAATGATTTCAAAGAGGGTAAAATTGATGCTGTTTATATCGTTTATAATGGTTATAAAAACGTTATTACCCAAGAGTTGCATGTTAACCGAGTGTTGCCTGTAAATGTAGACACGTATGATTGTGAAGAAGCTAAAAATTCTATGTTAGAACTTGAAGCACAAGATGAAGAGAAAATGCTCGATTCATTGGTCACAAAATATGCTGAATACAACATGTACTATGCACTAATTGATTCTGTTGCGGCAGAACATAGTGCTCGTATGCAGGCAATGGATGCTGCAACCAACAATGCTAAAGAGATGGTTAACTCGTTGAAAGTCAAGTTTAACAAAGCAAGACAAGAAGCGATTACCACTGAACTTATCGAAATTATCAGCGGCGTCGAGTCGATGAAATAATTATGGAGGAAAGAATGATTGGTAAAATTGCTCAAGTAATTGGTCCGGTTGTTGACGTTGATTTTGAAGGGTATTTACCTGCTATCAATGACGCGATCGAAGTAAATGTAAGTGTAGAAGGGAATACGACTCGTCTTATTCTTGAAGTAGCATCTCACCTTGGAAACGGTCGTGTACGTACGATCGCTATGGATATGTCTGAAGGTCTTGTTCGTGGAATGGCTGCTCGCGCAACCGGCGCTCCGATCAAAGTACCTGTTGGGGAAAAAGTTCTTGGGCGTATTTTCAATGTAATCGGTGAAACGATTGATGGCGGAGATCAAGTAACTGATTGTGATACATGGTCTATTCACCGTGATCCTCCACCGTTGGTTGACCAAAGTACAAAAACTGAGATGTTTGAAACAGGTATCAAAGTTGTTGACCTTTTGGCTCCATACGCTAAAGGTGGTAAAGTTGGTCTATTCGGTGGTGCCGGTGTCGGTAAAACCGTTATCATCATGGAATTGATTCACAACGTTGCACACGGACATGACGGTCTTTCTGTTTTCGCCGGTGTCGGTGAGCGTACTCGTGAGGGGAATGACCTTTACCATGAGATGAAAGAATCAAGCGTTTTGGACAAAGTAGCACTGTGCTATGGTCAAATGTCTGAACCACCGGGAGCACGTAACCGTATCGCTCTTACCGGTCTTACTATGGCGGAATATTTCCGTGATGAGAAAGGGCTTGACGTATTGATGTTTATCGATAACATCTTCCGTTTTGCACAATCAGGTTCTGAGATGTCAGCTCTACTTGGACGTATCCCATCAGCCGTTGGTTACCAACCGACTTTGGCTCGTGAAATGGGTGCTCTCCAAGACCGTATTACGTCAACCAAAAAAGGTTCGATCACTTCGGTTCAAGCGGTATACGTACCTGCGGATGACTTGACTGACCCGGCTCCGGCTTCAGTATTTGCTCACCTTGATGCGACAACGGTTCTTAACCGTAAAATCGCTGAAAAAGGGATCTATCCTGCGGTTGACCCATTGGATTCAACATCACGTTTGCTTGATCCACAAATCATCGGTGAAGAGCATTACGGTGTTGCTCGCGGTGTTCAAAAAACACTTCAAAAATATAAAGATTTGCAAGATATTATTGCGATTCTTGGTATGGATGAGCTTTCAGAAGATGATAAATCGACTGTTGAGCGTGCACGTAAAATCGAGAAATTCCTTTCTCAACCGTTCTTCGTTGCGGAAGTATTCACCGGTTCTCCAGGAAAATACGTTTCACTTGAAAACACCATCAAAGGATTCAAAGGAATTCTTGAGGGTGAATTCGACCATTTGCCAGAAGGCGCGTTCTATATGGTCGGTGATATGAATGAGGCGATTGAAAAAGCTGCTAAAATGAAAAGCAAGTAATTGCTTCTCGCCTTATAAGGAAACACGATGGAAACACTCCAATTAGAAGTGCTCACCCCAAGCGGTCTGATATATAATGGACTAGCTAAAAGCGTCACCCTTCCAGGTGAAGAGGGAGAATTTGGTGTTCTCCCAGAACACGTCTCTTTGACTACTTTGCTTCAAGCAGGAGTAGTGGATATTCAACTAGAGAACGGAAAAACAGAATCAATCGTTGTAAATTGGGGCGTTGTCCAAATTACTCAAAACAAAGTTGTTGTTTTGGTTGATGGGGCAGTTGCTATCCGTGGAGAGAACGAAGGAGATATCGCTAAAGCACTAGATGAAGCGAAATCTTTGATCAGTAGTATTGCCGATTCTAATACAATGATCGCCTCTGTATCGGCACGTATCGAGTCTGCAGCGCACGGTTTAGTTTAAGTCAATGTTCCAAACATTTGCTGATTTTTACGATAAAAGCCATCCAGTAACACTTATTGTGTTATTGGTTCTTTCTCTTTATTTTATAGCCATTAACTGGATTTTTTTTTACCGCTTATTTTCTCTTAATCAATGGATTTCTACCGAAAATGGATCTCTTGAATCATTACTCTTGGGCTCACAAAAAATTCCTGAGTATGCTTATTTAAGCCATTTCACAAAATCTTCATCTCGTCTTTCGACCGCACTGTTTGATATGGCATCGTATGCTGCGACAAAAGAGGCTACTAAGGGGCTAATGTTTCTTTCAGTGGTTGCTTCAACTACCCCTTTTATTGGTTTGTTCGGTACTGTTGTATCAATATTAGACACTTTTGAGCATATTGGGCAATCTAGCGGAACAATGAACGTGATTGCGGCAGGTGTATCAGATGCGTTGGTAGCAACAGCTTCGGGTATTTTTGTTGCTATTTTTGCCTATACGTACCATCAAATTCTTAAGCGTAAAGCCTTTGAATTATCTGGTTTGATCCGTATGCAAGGTGATGCTCTCCTCTCTAAAGATGTCTAAGATGTTTGATTGGGATGAAAAACCGGAGCTTAATATTACACCCCTCGTGGATGTTATGTTAGTTTTACTGGCCATTTTAATGGTTATTTCTCCCAATATTGTTTACGAAGAACTCATTCGTCTCCCCAAAGGTTCAGCTCAAAAAGAGATTACAGAAAAAAAAGAGATAGAAATTTCTATTTCAGAAGAGCGAAAAATCAAAGTTGGTCAAGATCAATTTCAACTTGAAGCTTTTGCCGATAACTTTATCCGTTTGGCTCCTTCTTATCCAGCTGATTCTACGGTACGCATTAGTGCTGATGGACGTTTGAATTACAGTGAAGTTATGAATGTTTTAGCCGTCGTTAAAAAATCCGGCTTTCAAAATGTTTCTCTTGTCACTGCACAATAAACAAGCTATTTTCAAAGTTTTTAGTATGAGGACTTTGTAAATGGGTTCGAATCAAGAACGCTACTTTTTTTTAAGCGGGTTAATCTCTTTTACCCTTTTTATCACTTTAGTAGTTTTAGTGGGATATTCTATTGTTCTTACCCCAAAGATTGAACAATTTTCTATGATCCAAAGTGATGTCATAAATGTCTCTATAGCACTCACGGATGCAAAATCAACCGAACAAAATGAACCAGAATCGCTAACTTCACCTGCTGAGCCGGTAGTGGAAGAAAAACCAAAGGAGGTTGAAAAACCTGAGCCTCTCACTGAAATATCGGATCTTTTTGCACAAGTAAAACAGGATAAAATCCCAAAAAAAAAGATAGAAGATACAGCGCAACGTGATGAGCTGAATGCCTTGGAAAAAGAGGTATTAGAACGTCGTGATACTCCTCGCTTTTCAGATAAAGTGAATAAACTCGCCCTAGTAAAACCCGCTGTTAAAATGGTTTCGCAAGGGGGATCAACGGGCCCGCTCGTTAACGAATATCATGCTAAGATTCAAGCTCTTGTTCACACCTATTTTCGCCCTCCATCAGGAAGCGCAGGTGAAATTGCTCGTGTTCGAATGAGTATTAGTGCTTCTGGTAAACTTATTGCTTATCGGGTAATCAGTTATTCAGGAAACGGTTCTTTTAATAATGAAGTGGATTGGTTAAAAGATAGACTTAGTTCAATCCGTTTTCCAGAACATCCTGATGGAAAAGATGCGTTATTAGAATTTATTTTAACGGCTAAGGAGTAGTCATTTGAAAATCTTTGTTTTTTGGTTGAGTTTGATTCATATTTTGTGGGGTGCAGATGCAACCATAGAGGTGGTTAAAGGGGTCGCTGGATTATCACCTTTAGCTATTGAAGATTCATCGCCGCAAAGTACAGATATGTCTCAAAAATTCTCACAAATGTTAGCGGCAGATATGAATGTCGTTTCTCTTTTTAATGTTGATGATAGCTATGCTGTATCTGGATTCGATGCACCATCTCCGGTACACATACACAAAGATGCACGTTATCTTTTACGTTATCGTTTGATTGACGATGGCATGGGTGGCGTAAAAGCTGATGTCAAACTTCTCCAAGACGGTAATTCACTTTTTTTGAAAAGCTATGTATTAAAGCAAAAGGAAATGTTAGTTTTTCTATCTCACTCTATTGCGTACGATATTAATGCAAAACTTGGAGGCTCTCCGATAGATTGGATTAAGCGAAAAGTTTTATTTGTCCGTTTAACAAGTCCAAGACACTCTGAAATTGTCGCCTCTGACTATACTCTTTCGTATCAACGCGTCATTTTAAAAGGGGGAATGTATGGATTTGCAAAATGGGCTAACCGTGAGCAGAGTGATCTGTATTATACCTCTCTCACTGATTTTAAACCAACGATTTATAAAATGAGTTTAGCTACTGGAGCAAAAGAGAAAGTCATCAGTTCAGACGGGATGGCTGTGTGTTCTGATGTCAGTGAAGACACTAAACGTCTTTTGTTAACGTTAGCTCCAAATGGACAGCCTGATATCTATCAATACGACTTGAGTTCTAAGACAAAAACACGTGTCACAGATTATTCAGGGATTGATGTTAATGGTCAGTTTATGGGTGATGGATCAATTGCGTTTGTTTCAAATCGATTCGGCTACCCCAATGTTTTTTCGACTAGAATAGGGAGTAATGCCGTTTCACAACTTGTGTATCAAGGTAAAAATAATTCTACACTCAGTTCGTATAAGAATTTTTTGGTGTACAAAGCACGTGAAAGCACTGCGGGATATGGTGGAAATGCTTTTAATTTACATTTACTCTCTTTAAACTCAGGAAATGTCAAGAGATTAACGGCAAGTGGTGAGAATGATTATCCACGATTTTCACCAGATGGAGAAGCAATTTTGTACATTAAGCAAGAAGGCTCACGCAGTTCTATCGGTTTGATCCGTTTTAGTATCAATAAAAGCTTTGCTTTTCCTCTCAAAATAGGGAGAATTCAATCAATCGATTGGTAATGTTAATGGTTTTTGCGGTAACATTACGGTATCAAAATCATGAGGTGACGACAATGATGAAAAATATAGCTTTTTTAAGCGCAACAGTAGCGATGCTCATTTTGAGCGGATGTAGTACAAAAGAACCGGCAATCGATGCAACAGCGTCAAATAGTGGAAGTTCAGTAGGTACAAGTACAAATAACAATGCCATGTCATCAACAGGTACCGATTCTAATGCAGTAATCGCTCCCATTACAAATGCAAGTGCGAATGATGCATCCTCAGGAGCTTCTACCGGTGTAAATGGATCTGATGCCCAATTGGTTAGTATTTTATTTGATTATGACAAATTCGATATTCGTGAAGACATGCAAGATTCAATGACTAAAAATGCCCTTTTAGTTAAAGGAAAAATGATCAAACTCGAGGGAAATTGTGACGAATTCGGTAGTGATGAGTACAATTTCGCCCTTGGATTGAAACGTGCGAATGCCGTTAAATCTACTTTGGTAAATAATGGTGCAAATGCAGACTCGATCGCTATGGTCAGTTTAGGTGAAAGCAATCCTGTTTGTTTAGAAAAAACACAAGAGTGCTGGGCTAAAAACCGTCGCGTAGACTTTAAACTTCCATAAATGCGTTCGTTAGTAACCCTCTCCTTCTTACTTTCATTTATTGCCTCAGCCTCGGAGCCTTCGGTCTTCGGTGCGGGTGATTTGAACAGTCCTAACCCTTACGGTCTTACTCATGAAGAGAAACTTATTTTAGAGAATAAAAAAGAGCTCCAGAGTGTTATTCATAAAAACAATGTCCAAAATGCTAAAGTTGAAAGCGTGACAGAACGTTTAGATGGTATGCAAGGGATTATTGAGGGATTGGGTCAGCGATCAAATGAACAAACGTTAGTGCTTCAAAAACTTCAAGAAACTATGAATAATGATTCTAATAATACTTCTGTTTTAGATGATTTAAGTAAGCAAGTGAATGCTAATACTGAAAACATTGCGCAGTTTAAAACTCTTCTAGAAGAGCTCTCTTTCGTTGTTGATGGTATCAACAGTAATTACGTAACGAAAGAGCAGTTCGCAGCACTAGTTAAACAGCTTAAAATAAGTCTCCCAAACAACGAGAAACCTGTATCTACTGAAAAAATGGATAATACAGCTATTGAAAAAGAGGCTAATAAACTGTTTTCACAAAAAAAATACAGTGATGCGGAGAACTTTTTCCAAAAAATGGTCCAAAAAAAGTTTAAAGTATCTGAAGCACTATTTATGATCGGTGAGACACACTTTGAACGTAAAAGTTATAAAGAGGCTGTTGCTTATTATAAAGACAGCGCTTCACGTAATGAAAAAGGTGGATACATGCCTACTCTTTTACTCCATTCAGGTATATCAATGGAAAAAATAGGTGATGTTGCTACTGCAAAATCTTTTTACCAAGCAACTATTTCTAAATTCTTAGGTAGCGGAGCTGCCAAAGAAGCACAAGAACAATTAGCTAAGTTAAAATAAGAAGTGTTGTTCTAAGTGAGCGTTTTCAGCATCACTATAGGTAAATGTGCTAAAATCGCACCATCTAAAGTTAAGGCACTAAAAATGGCAATCGAAAACAATCAAATCGTATCCATTGAATACGAAGTACGTGATGGCGGAAACGTCGTAGATAGCAATGTAGGCGGACATCCGTTAACGTTTATGTTTGGAAAAGGTCAAATTATTCCTGGTCTTGAAGCAGGGATTGCTCACATGAATATGGGAGATAAAGGGGACGTTCTTGTAAAAGCGGCGGATGCGTATGGTGATTACAATGAAGGCGCTCAGCAAGAACTTCCACGTGAACAATTTGCTGGAATTGATTTGAATGTCGGTATGACATTGTATGGCCAAGGTGAAGATGGCGGAACCGTTCAAGTTATGGTCAAAGAGATTCAAGACGATTTGGTAATTATTGATTTTAATCATCCACTTGCTGGAAAAGATTTGATGTTTACGGTTACTATTAGTAATGTACGTGATGCATCTGCTGAGGAAGCGATGACTGGAATTGCTGCTGAGAATAAAGTGGATGATAGTGGATGTTGTGGAAGTGGCGGTAATCACGGCTGTGGATGTCACTAATTTTTTAACAGCTTCATCCTCTTCGGTTGAAGCGTTTAAAACCGCTAATTTACTCAAAGGTTTAGGGGTAAATGCTATTATATTTGGGGAGCGTGGAACAGGTAAACTTACCCTCGCTCGCTATATCCTTCCTCACGCACCTATCATTGATGCTAGTCATTTCGATGAACTTTTAGATGCGCTTGAATCTCATAATGAAGTTATTATTCACAGACTCGATAATGTAGCCAATCTTAAGCGTCTTATTGAGACTATTCAAAAAACACGCACACGTGTAATTGCGACAGGCGGTTTTCGTTATTCACCAGATCAATTGGATGAGATTTTTACCATTCGTCTTGCATTACCCTCATTGAATGAACGTCATGAGGACGTTGCGGTACTTGTTGATGCTTTTGTCAAAGAAGCGAGTCATACTTTAGGGAAATCTGAGCCATTTGATTTGAACGGGTTTGTCCCTGATTTAAGTGAAAATGCTATTTCATTGCGTCGTCAGGTTTATTTACATTATCTCTTAGACAGTATCAATGAGCATGATTTGATGGAAATTATGGAACATTATCTGGAAAATAAAATGGGTAGTAATAATGATTACAGAGTCTTTTTGCATCTGTATGAAGTACCCCTTATTCGAGCAGGTATGAAACGTTTTAAATCACAGTTACAACTCTCAGAGCGCTTGGGGTTAAACCGTAATACTTTACGTAAAAAAATAGCAGATCATGCAGAATACAATTTAGAAATCAAGGAGTCTTAATGTCCAAAAAAATTGCAATGATTTTCCCAGGGCAAGGATCACAAACTATCGGTATGGGGAAATCATTTTATGATAATTCTCCTTTGGCACGTGAGATGTTTGAGAAAGCAGGGGAACGTATTGGGGTTGATTTTACAAAACTTTTGTTTGAAGAAAATGATCAACTTGATAAAACTGAATATACACAACCGGCCATTTTATTGATATCGATGATTGCGTATAAGCTCTTTCAAGAGGCTTGTCCGACAACGGCTGTGATGTTCTTGGGGCATTCGTTAGGTGAATTCAGCGCTTTGTGTGCATCGGGTGCTATTGATTATGTGGATGCAGTTGAACTCGTTCATAAACGCGGGAAACTTATGAGCGAGGCGTGTGAGAGCATTAATGCGGGAATGATGGCGATTTTAGGATTAGATGATTCGGTTGTTGAAGATCTTTGTACTAAGGCGAATACGGAGGGAAAACGTGTTTGGCCGGCTAACTATAACCAAGCAGGTCAGTTGGTAGTTGCTGGAATCAAAGAAGACCTTCAAGAGATGGAGAGTGTATTTAAAGAAGCAGGTGCAAAGCGGGCATTGCTTTTAAATATGTCGATTGCAAGTCACTGCCCACTCCTGAGCACAGCGATGGACCCATTGGGTGAAGCGATGGAAGCGGTGGTAAGTGGTAGTTTTAATGCACCTATCGTATCCAACGCTTCATTACAGCGGTATGCTACTAAAGAAGAAGCGATTAAATGGTTAAAAGTGCAGTTGATTCAGCCGGTTAAATACAAACAATCGATTGAAGCGATCCGAAGCGAGATCGATATGATGATTGAATTTGGAAACGGTGCGGTTCTCAAAGGGTTGAATAAACGTAATGCCCCTGATGTTGAAACCTTAGGGATATCAGATATGGAATCACTTGCTAAGGTATGTGAAGCTCTCTCATGAAGGTTGCTCTGATCCAATCCTCGCCGAAGCTTAACCGCTCTAATTTGGGTGACGTATTGGCTTTAGTTGAGGCGAATGCTCACGCTGATGTTGTCATTTTCCCTGAACTGGCACTCAGCGGGTATCTTCTTCAAGATAAACTTTATGAAGATGCTTGGAAGATTGAGGAGTTATTTCCTCTTGCCGAGGCAAGTGTCACGTGCGATATCGCTATTGGTGCTGCATTGTGGGATGAGGGAAAGGTGTATAACAGTGCGTTGTATTTTTCTCAAGGAAAATTACACCATATTCATCACAAAAATCACCTTCCTACGTACGGTATGTTTGAAGAGGGGCGTTATTTTGTTGCCGGAGAATCGATAGAATCGTTTGCAACCCCCTATGGAAATGCCATTATGGTTATTTGTGAGGATTTATGGCGTGCCGAAACGATAAGTGCGATTGCAGCAAGTGATGCTGAAATTGTCTATGTTCTCTCCGCTTCACCTGCACGGGGATTCGAAGAGGATTCCTTGGAGATTGAATCGCAATGGGATGCCCTTTTAAAAGCAACGGCATTGTTGAGTCACAATTATGTTGTTTTTGTTAATCGAGTAGGGTTTGAAGACGGTCTTGGGTTTTGGGGAGGAAGTCGGGTCATTACTCCGATGGGAAACACAGAATATTTACTCGGACTTTTTGAATGTGAAGAAAAAGTATGTTCACTCGATGGACGTTTAAAAAAATTGGGTCGATATTTAGTTAAACAGCAATAAGGAAAAAAATGAAAATAGCCATTATGGGTGCGATGCGTGAAGAAATTGATCCGATTTTGAGTGCTTTGGGCGAATATAAGAGTGAAGAGCATGCCGGAAATATCTTTTATTCGGCACATTATGCAGGGCATGACTTGGTTATCGCTTATTCAAAAATCGGGAAAGTGTTCTCAGCAATTACTGCTTCGGTGATGTTAGAGCGTTACGACGCGAAAGCACTTCTCTTTAGCGGTGTTGCGGGAGGAATCAGTAAAGAGCTCAAAATCGGTGATTTGATTATGGCGAGTGCATTGTGTCAGCATGATGTTGATATTACTGCATTTGGTCATCCTGATGGGTTCATCCCTGAGAGCAGTGTCATGATCGAATCGGATGATGATTTACGCTCTCTTGCATCGGAAATTGCGATTGATATGGGTGTTGATCTCTATGAGGGGATTATTGCTACTGGTGATCAGTTCGTCGCATCCGCTGAGCGCAAAGGGTGGATTGAAAAGACCTTTAATGCGGATGCGTTAGAGATGGAGGGGGCGAGTGTGGCGTGTGTATGTCATAACTTCGGCGTTCCGTTTTTCGTCCTTCGCTCTATCAGTGACAGCGCGGACGGGGATGCAGGAATGGATTTTGATACGTTCCTCAAAAGCTCTGCACAAGTGAGTGCCAAATTTATTTTAGAGATGGTAAAACGCATTGGCGATTAAACTCAGCAAAAAGATTATGCGCCAGATCGGTCGCACTAACGGGACGTTCGGACTTATAGAAGAGGGGGATAAAATCCTCGTCGGATTGAGCGGCGGTAAAGATTCTCTCACGATGGTTCACGCGATGCGTGAACAACAACGTCGGGCTCCGTTTAAATTTGAGATATTAGCTGTGACGGTGACGTATGGGATGGGGGAAGATCTCTCAGCGCTCATAGCTCATTGTGCCGAACATGGGATTCCTCATGAGATTCATGAGACGAATACGTATGAGATTGCGGGAGAGAAAATTCGTCAAAACTCTTCGTTTTGCAGTTTTTTCTCTCGTATGCGAAGAGGTGCATTGTACTCTGCCGCAGAGAAATTCGGATGCAATAAAGTAGCCCTCGGACATCACCTCGATGATGCCGCAGAGAGTTTTTTTATGAATCTAATCTATAACGGTCATTTAAGAGCGTTAACACCCAAATATAAAGCCGGAAATGGTCTAATCGTGATTCGTCCCCTTATACAGCTACGAGAACGTCAGCTTGCCGCGTGTGCGCTAGAGAATGAGATGCCAACCATCGGAGATGAAGCGTGCCCATCGATGCGGTTTGATGTCAAGATGCCTCATGCACGAGCTAGTATGAAAGTGATGTTAGGAGAAATGGAGCAAAAATATCCAGATCTGTTTGTTTCGATCAATTCGGCATTCGGTCACATTAGCGATGACTCTTTTTTTGACCCTGAACGATTTAATATTTAACTTCTTCGTAATCGAAACGCTTTTGTTGCAAGAATCTAATTAGTCGTTCTTGGTAAATTTTGGAGTCATTATCGTGGGTGCATTCTCGTAATCGTTCCAGATGATCCGGTTCGATTTTAAGAGCGTATCGCGGAACAAGTCGAAGCTCTTTGATAACCTCGATGAGAAATGCTTCTTCTCCTAAATGCTTTTTGGTATTAATTCTGTTGAGGTACTCGTTAACCGTGATCACTAAAGCATTTGCTCTATCTCTATCGTTATAGATTTCTGCAGCGATCTCTTCGAGTGTTTTTTGGTAATGAGCAAGCGGCTCAGATGATCCTGAGATTAAAACAGCATAGGTTTTAGCACGAAATTCTAATGAAGAGTGATGATAAACAAATATCTCCCTAAATGCACTAAAAAAATAGTTTTTAATTCTTCGTAACATTTAAGTCTCCCCCTATTTTTTGGAATTATACCCTAATAATGCCATAGCTTTATGGTCGGCTCGACTCAGCGCTAGGTTAGTAATTTCTTCAATATCAAACCACTCATACTCTTCAGAATGAAACGGTTGCTCGCAAAGATATACTTCCGCTAAGAGGGTAAAGTGTGAATAGTGTTGCGTAATAGTACCAAGATGATGGGATTCTTTTGTTGGATGATCTTCGATTTGCATAAATCCCCATAGCCCATGTAGAAACTTTTCTTTTCGCTGTTGGAGAGCGTAATGGTTGTCTTGGGTGTAAAGGATGATAGCACGATGTCGGATAGGTTTGATCGCTTTGATTTTTGGTTCGGGGTAGGTGAGGGGATCGGTTTTACCTTGACATGTTTTATTAAGAGGACAGAGATTACATTGCGGTTTTTTGCTCAGGCACAGTGTCGCCCCTAAATCCATCATTGCTTGATTGAATTTAAAGGGATGAGAAGGGTCAAAAAGAGTATAGGCATATTCCCACAGCTTTTTTTCATCACGTGCTTTAAATGCATAATAGCGGTGCAATATACGCTTCACATTGGCATCGAGAATCGGCAATGATTCGTCAAAAGCAAATGCGGCGATAGCATGGGCGGTAGAGCGTCCTATACCACTAAGTTGCATCAACTCATAAGCATTGGTAGGAAGTGTACCGTTGCACGTTTTAGCGGCATTATGGAGATTTTTAGCTCTTGTGTAGTATCCAAGTCCTTCCCACATTTTTAGAACATCGTCAAGCTCGGCATCGGCTACATCTTGCAGTGTCGGGAATCGTTCTAAGAAGGGGAAATAGAAACGCTCCAATACTGTTTTGACTTGCGTTTGTTGAAGCATAATTTCGCTGAGGTAGATGTGATAGGGATCGTTAGTAGTGCGCCAAGGAAGATCATGGCGACCATGGGTTTCATACCAATGCAATAATGATTGTTGAGGGGTAAGTTTCATGGCGATATTATATAATGGCACTATTAAGAAGGGGTTTTATGGTAACGGTCAATGTAATAAGTTCAGATACAATCGAAATTAAAGGGTCGAAATTTATCGCCTTTTTAATGCCGATGTCAATGTATAACGAACAAATGACATTGCTTCGTGCGCTCCATCCCAAAGCGGTTCATTGGGTGAGTGCATATCGCTATCTCAATGAGTTCGATCAGATCGTCGAACACAGCGGTGATGATGGTGAACCAAAAGGGACATCAGGAAAACCGACTTTGAGCGTGTTGCAAGGGCATGACCTGATCAATGCCGCGATCATCACGGTGCGTTATTTCGGCGGGACAAAGCTGGGACCCGGAGGATTGGTGCGTGCCTATGCCGAAGCGGCGAATGCGGCGTATGCGCAAGCGGAGTTATTGCCCTATGAAAAACTCATAATCGAAAAAATCGAATGTAACTACTCGAATGTCTCCATGGTCGAATATGAAAGTACTCAAAAGAATATTCGAATCCTCTCAAAAGAGTTCGGAGAGAAGGGGGCGATTTTTGAGATTGAGGGGACGGGGGAAAATAGTGAAGCTTTTTTCACCGTTTTGGGACGTTCTATTCAAAAACTCTAATTACACTTTACTCCACAACTTCTCATTTAGTTTTAACTCTTCCACCAACCCTATTGTATTTTGCAATGTATTGACGTATTCCATCGCCTGTTTATAATCGAGTAATGAGGTAAAGACAGCCGGTTCAAACAAATCTTTTCCCGTACCGATTCCGACGTGGATATGGTTATGGACGAATGAGATGAAAAGAGGATGAGAGATTTTTTTCTGAAAATCCACGATACGCTTCATCATAGAGTGGGAGAGGATATAGCGAGCTTCTATCGGGTCATTTCCATAGACGACAAAATGTTTCTCAAATAACGGATCATCCAGCTGTATTACTTTACCACGCGACATATTCATGGACTGAAGCCATCCTCCAATGAGATTGCCAAATGTTTTTTCAGCAAGATCAGGGAGGATCACCGTTTTTGCTTTGAAGTGTTTGTTAAACTCAGCGACGAGAAAAAGTCCTCGGAAGAGGGTATGCCATTCACTATTGCCTTTTGAATTTTTAGTCTGATATTCGGCATGGACATCGGAAAATTCCAAAGGAACACCGTCAATGGAACCTTTGACATAATCGTTTCCGCTATAGCGGTCAATGGAGTGTTTAAAAAGATCGCTTCTCTCAAAAAGATGCTGTGAAATCATAAAGTCAGGATTGTAGAGGAGATGGGGATCGATGGCATGGATCAGGGGGGTAATGATTTTGGCTTTAAAATCTTTGGCGTATCCGTTGGTCATAAATCGGTAGGTGATTGATGCGATGGCTATAAACCCGATGACAATGCCGATCATCAGAGGGTGAAGCAGTCCGAAATTTTTCCCCATCCAGAGTACTGCAAGTGCAAAAGCAACAATGCCCATCCCACCGTAGAATTTGAGTTGAGAAATGATCTGTTTTCGGGTCTCTTCTAGCTCATTGATAGAGGGGTATAGCTCTTTATAGTAAAAATCGGTAAGCTCAGAGGTCGATTTCATCGATTAAAAAGGGCATTTACATCAACGTTTTGTCGCTCAGTAACGGTGATTTCAAATACAGCTCTACGTTGTAGATTCATCCATCCTGCCACAATGTTGGTTGGGAACATTTCGATAGCATTATTAAGATCGGTGACCGCTTGGTTGTAGGCACGGCGTGCGGCGGAGATTTGCTCTTCGATTTCGTTGAGTGAGCGTTGCAAGTGCATAACATTTTCGTTGGCTTTTAGATCGGGATAGGCTTCCATTGCAATGTTGATCGCACCCAAAGCAGAGGTGAGTTTGGCATCGAGAGCGATTTTTTGATCATTGCTGATTCCCGGTTTCATCGCCTGTGCACGGTATTCGGTCACTTTTTCTAGTGTTGATTTTTCATGCTCCATGTATTGTGAAACCGAAGCGACTAGATTGGGGATGAGGTCGTAGCGTTTTTTGAGGACGGCATCAACACCGGCAAAGATGTTTTCAACCTGATTTTTTTTACCGATCAAGGAGTTGTAGATCAAGATAGCGATGAGGGCTACAACTCCTAGAATTATGAGAAAGATTTGCATTGATTGATCCTCTTGGTTTTAAATACAATTATTGTATCTAATTTTGTAAAAAGAGTGATAAAATAGTCTAAAAGGAGTTCTTATGAAAAACTATTTAGCAATCATTTCTGTTGGGGCAATGTTGATATTGGGTGGATGTGCGACATCAGGTGTTCCGGTTTTGGAAGCA
The DNA here is from genome assembly GCF_028688295.1 of Sulfuricurvum sp. Taxonomy (GTDB): domain Bacteria; phylum Campylobacterota; class Campylobacteria; order Campylobacterales; family Sulfurimonadaceae; genus Sulfuricurvum. The sequence continues at coordinate 17,392 of NZ_JAQTYM010000002.1, read as the reverse complement.
GATGCTTCAAAATATGTACTGACAGCGGAATCTGGATTAATTACTGATGTTAAAGCTGTTGTCCTGAAAGACTCTGGTGGCGGTGGAGCAATTGGAGGCATTAGCGGGGCAGTTATAGGTTCTACAATGGGCGGTGGAAGAGGTTCTGTATTAACAATGCTGGCTGGAGGATTGGTTGGCTTGTATGCCGGAAGTGAAATCGGTAAATCCAATGCACAAGAGCTTTCTGTTTCATTGGATACAAAACAAGAGGTTATTGTTGTTTCAAAAGGGACAGATTTCACGGTTGGACAACGTGTAAAAATTATTAAACGTAACGGTCAAATTTACAATGTGGAATTAGCAAGATGAAAAAAGTGATTGGTTTAATTTTTTTAGTTGCTGCCTTGTTGATCCATGCAAATGAATCGGTAAGTGGATCAAAACAAGAGCACTTACCATTCTTGGGAAAAGATAAGACACTTCAATATCAGAATCAACAAGGGGTAAAGCAAAAAGTATTGAAGGAAAAAAAAGAACAAACAAAAATTAAATCATATCCAAGAGGAACGATAGCGACGCATTAAAATAAATATTATTTGAGTTAAAAGTATGAAATGTGATTATGAGTCAATGAAGAAAGTAAAAGTGGCGCAGCGGACGGGACTCGAACCCGCGACCCCCTGCGTGACAGGCAGGTATTCTAACCAACTGAACTACCGCTGCAGCGCCAAATAATGGTGGGAATTACAAGACTCGAACTTGTGACATCTACCTTGTAAGGGTAGCGCTCTACCAACTGAGCTAAACTCCCGAGAGTTTTAAAACGAAAATCAAATAACATATGGCGCAGCGGACGGGACTCGAACCCGCGACCCCCTGCGTGACAGGCAGGTATTCTAACCAACTGAACTACCGCTGCAGCGCCAAATAATGGTGGGAATTACAAGACTCGAACTTGTGACATCTACCTTGTAAGGGTAGCGCTCTACCAACTGAGCTAAACTCCCAAATTAAGATGAAAAATCATCTCATTTGTAAATCAAATAACATTTTGAAACAAGTGGCGACCCCTAAAGGATTTGAACCTCTGTTCCTACCATGAAGTGATAGTGTCCTTGGCCACTAGACGAAAGGGTCACTGAAATCAACAATATGGTGTCCCGTGATGGATTCGAACCATCGACCCCTTCATTAAAAGTGAAATGCTCTACCAGCTGAGCTAACGGGACCTCTTCAACCATCGAAAGAAGGACGATTGTGAGGGCGAAATTATAGGGGAAAGATGTTGTTTTGTCAAGCTAATTTTGTTTAAGCGGTAAAAAATAGCTCTCGGTCTATATTTAGGAGCATTTTTACAGCCATTAGAACGCTTTGTTCTTGAATGTAGTTACGATCACCTTCGAAATAGTAGCGTTCTGTATGAACAGAGGTTTTGGAACGTGCACTGATATAGACAGTTCCAACTGGTTTTGCTTCACTACCACCAGTAGGTCCTGCAACACCGCTAATCGCTAAGGCAAAATCAGCAAAACTGACATTCATAGCCCCTTCGGACATCTCTAAAACAACTTCGGCACTGACGGCACCGTGGTGTTCGAGAGCCGTATCATCAACGGCCAACCAATTGGCTTTAAGGGTATTGGAATAGGTGATTAAAGAACCCTCATAAATAGTTGAAGCACCACTTTGAGACGTAAAGAAGTGGGCTAATGATCCTCCGCTACAACTTTCGGCAAAGGAGAGTTTTTTATGCTGATGGGTAAGCCGTTCAATAATGAATGCCGCAATATTACTTGCAGCAATCACTTTATGATGCATTAAACCACGTGCTGAAGCGATAAATTGTGAGAGATTACCATGTCGGCGAGTATGGATACGAATTTTCAGCCACCCCTCCACCAGTTCACTAAATTCGAGTTTGACATCAAAATTTTGAGCTAGCGGTTCAAGAAGGGTTTGGGCGCTGAGAAGTTCTTCGTTAAAGAGGTGTATGGTTGCAAATCGTGACTCATCATCAATAAGAATCGGAGGAAGCATTTTTCCCTCTGTTGCTAAAATAACGTTGATCTCAGAGTTGTTATGACTCAGCAAATAGCTACCGTTTTCTAAGATACTGGCACGTGATGGGATAAGCATTTGCTCTTTTAACACTTGATTGTCAGCGGTGACGGTACTGAGTAGTTTACCGACGATGGTAAAAGTGTTTTTAGTAGTGATGATGATGAGCTTAGATTCGTTTTTCAAAAGCCCTTCAAGATGGAGAAATAACCCTTTGTCGGATTCTTCAAAATAATTGATTGAATCAATGGAAGCAAGATGAATTTTAATACTTCGAAGGATATAACGCTCATACGCTTCATTTAAAATCAGCCGATTCCCTACGAAAATAACATCACGTTTCATGGTTTTCCTGAGTATAAAATTGGGATAGTATAGCACAGTGACAGCAAATTTTAATCACCTAAGAGATATAATGCACCACTTTTTCTATAAGGTAACAGATGGATTATAAAGAGACCCTCCTTCTACCTCAGACCGAGTTTCCGATGCGCGGAAATTTGGTTCAAAATGAGCCTACACGCTATAGTGCGTGGATTGCTAATGACGTTTACGGCCGTATGAAAGCCAATCGTAAAGGTGCCGAAAGCTTTACGCTGCATGATGGACCTCCGTATGCCAATGGTCACACCCATATCGGTCACGCCCTCAATAAAGTGCTTAAAGATATTATTGTCAAATATCACTATTTCAACGGTAAATCGGTTCGTTTCACTCCGGGATGGGATTGTCATGGGCTACCTATCGAGCAACAGGTTGAGAAAAAACTGGGCGGAAAACAGAAGAAAGAGCTTCTTAGTACCGCAGAAGTGCGCCAAATGTGTCGTGATCATGCGAGTGAGTTTGTCGACATCCAACGCGAAGAATTTAAAAAACTGGGTGTTATCGCTGATTGGGATAATCCGTATTTGACAATGGATTCCAAATTTGAAGCGAATATCTATCGTACCCTTTGCGCCGTGGCGAAAAAAGGGTTATTGATTGAGCGTTCAAAACCGGTCTATTGGAGTTGGGCGGAGCGCACTGCGCTTGCCGAAGCCGAAGTCGAATACGAAGACAAAGAGGACTACTCGATCTATGTCGCGTTTGAACTCAGTGATGAGGCAAAAGTACGTGCAGGGATCGAGGGGAACGCCGCCATCGTGATTTGGACAACGACACCGTGGACATTGCCTGCCAATACGGGGATCTCTCTCAACCCTGATGAGGTTTATGTTCGAACATCCGATGGTTACATCGTTGCTGAAAAACGGTATGAATCGATGATCGAAGAGGGTGTTTTCAGCGGGACGGTCGTTCAAAAGATCGAAGCGAAAAAGTTCGAAAATCTTTATGCAATCAATCCTTTAAACGGTCGCGGTTCACACTTGGTGTTGGGTGAGCACGTTTTGATGGAGAACGGTTCGGGATGTGTTCATACCGCTCCGGGACACGGGGAAGATGACTACCGTATCGGACTTCGCTATAACCTCGAAGTGGTGATGCCGGTTGATGAGACGGGATGTTATGATAACACCGTCGTCCGTGAAAAACTTCTTCCGAATCCTGAAGAGTTCGTCGGTAAACATATCTTTAAATGCAATGAACCGATCATCGAATTGTTAGGGGATAAAGCACTTAAAGTATCGAAGTTTCGCCACTCCTACCCACACTGCTGGAGAAGTCATACACCGCTTATTTACCGTGCGACGAAGCAGTGGTTTATCAGCGTCGATGGAATCCCTGAGGGTGAGACAAAAACGCTTCGTGAAATTGCACAGGCTGAAGTAGCCAAAACGGCGTTTTATCCTGAGAGTGGACGTAACCGTTTGGGTTCTATGGTTGAAAACCGCCCTGACTGGTGTATCTCACGTCAGCGCGACTGGGGAGTTCCAATCGCATTTTTCCGCGTTAAGGCAACGGGCGAAGTCATCCTCGATGAGAAAGTCCTCAACTTTATCGCGATGATTTTCGAGATGCACAGCACCGATGCGTGGTACTCAATGAGCATCGAAGAACTCCTTTATCCGGGATGCCCGTATAAAGCGGACGAACTCGAAAAAGTTTCCGATATTCTCGACGTATGGTTCGATAGCGGTTCGACGTGGAATGCGGTTCTTAAATCACGTAACTACGATGCGGGAGAGTATCCTGCCGATTTGTACATCGAAGGAAGTGATCAGCATCGTGGATGGTTCCAAAGTTCACTCTTTTTAAGTACGGCAGTGGAACATATCGCTCCGTACAAAGCTCTTTTGACTCACGGTTTCACCGTTGATGAGAAGGGTGAGAAAATGTCTAAATCCAAGGGGAACGTCGTCGCTCCTGAAACAGTTCTCAAAGAGTACGGAAGTGAAATCTTGCGTCTGTGGGTAGCGATGAGCGACTATCAAGGGGATCTGAAAATCTCCGGCAATATTCTCAAACAAACAGCGGATCAATACCGAAAATTGCGTAATACCTTCCGTATTATGCTCGCTAATCTCGATGGATTGGACGCTATCGTTCCCTACAGTGAAATGGGTGAGATCGATAAATGGATTGTCGCCAAAGCCAAAGAGGTGTTTGATGAAACCCATCGTTTGTTCGGAGAGTACAATTTCGTTCACGGGATGAGCGGACTGAACTATTTCATCGTTAATGAACTCAGCGGAGTTTATATCGATATTACCAAAGACCGTATGTACTGTGACGGCGCTAATTCTGCAGAACGTCGTTCGACGCAAAGCGCAATGGCAATCATCGCTAAATCGATGCTTGGATTGATCGCTCCGATTTTAACCTATACCGCCGATGAGATTTTCGAGAATGCCCCCTCTATTTTAAAGGGAGAGGCTAACGATATTTTCGATGTAACCTATGCTTCGATCGCACCAGTAGAGAGTCTTTGGGCTGAAGAACGTGCTAAAGCGATTCGTTTAGCATTTAACGAAATTGTTGATGGATTGAAAAAAGAGAAAGTGATCAAAAATACGCTCGAACTTGTTATTTCAACAAATATGCCACATACGTTCGACAAAAAAGATATCGAAGAGTATCTCGTCATTTCCAAATGGTGCGCATGTGAACTCAAAGATATTTTAGGAACATTCGAACTTGATGGATGGAAATTTAATATTGCCCTCGCTTCCAAAGCCAAATGTCCGCGTTGTTGGAAATACCACAGTGAAGACGAAGAGACACTTTGCCCTCGTTGTGCGCAGGTAGTCGCTTAATGATCGATGTCACACAACCCGTCCCTCTGAGCTTCGTCGCCGAAACGGTCGGGGTTATTTTCATCGTAATAGCTTTGGGGATTATGATGGTGAAAAATGCAAAACGTAGAAAGGAAAGTGTATGATCACACTCAAAGAGGCGTTAAAGCTCTCAAAAGAAGAACTCAGCTCACTCAAAGAGGAATTGAAAGCCAAGATTGCTGCCAATAGTGAGCTCAATGCCTATATCGATGTTCTCAACGTCGGTGAGGGGATTCCCATCGCGATCAAAGATAACATTCAAGTCACCGGATGGTCGGTGACTTCGGGGTCGAATATCCTAAAAGGGTACATTGCTCCCTACAATGCGACCGTAATCGAAAAACTTTTAGTGGCGAATATGTCACCGTTTGGTCGCACCAATATGGATGAATTTGCGATGGGTTCAACGACGGAGAGTAGTTGTTACGGTAAAACATTGAACCCGCTCAACCATAACTGCGTTCCGGGAGGAAGTTCTGGCGGTTCGGCAGCGGCAGTGGCGGCAGGGTTAGCGGTTGCGGCACTTGGAAGTGATACCGGCGGATCGATCCGTCAACCGGCAGCATTTTGCGGAATCGTAGGGATGAAACCGACGTATGGTCGTGTCAGCCGTTACGGATTGGGTGCGTATGCGAGTTCCCTCGATCAGATCGGACCGATGACCCAAAACGTCGAAGATGCGGCGATTTTGTACGACATTATCCAAGGGTATGACCCAAAAGATTCGACCTCTGCGGATCGACATGACGGCACCGTAAGTGATAAACTTGACGCAAACGTTAAATTAAAAATTGCAATTGTTCCCGATTATGTCAAAGATGCCTCCGAAGATGTTCGCAAAGCGTATGACAAAGCGGTCGAAGCGCTGAAAAACGGGGGACACACCATCGTCGAAAAAAGTCTGATGGATCCGAAATACGATATCTCAGCGTATTACATTACGGCGACGGCGGAAGCGACGACGAACCTTGCCCGTTATGACGGTATCCGCTACGGTAACCGAGTCGAAGGGGAAAATCTCAAAGATACATTCCTTCAAACTCGCTCGCAAGGTTTCGGAGCCGAAGTACAACGCCGTATTATGCTCGGAAACTTCGTTCTATCATCGGGTTACTATGATGCCTATTATGTCAAAGCCCAAAAAGTACGCTCATTGATCCAAGAGGAGTATAATAAGATTTTCGAAGAAGTTGATCTTATTTTAACGCCTGTCGCTCCTCGTACCGCGTATGAATTCGGTGCCTTGAGTGATCCGCTTGAGATGTATTTGAGCGATATTTACACTATTTCGGTCAATCTCGCAGGTCTTCCGGCGATTTCGATTCCCGTTGATAACGCGACAAACGGTATGCCTGTCGGTCTTCAACTCATTGCCGCTCCGTATGCGGAGCAAACACTCTTTAACGGGGCGCTTAGCCTCGAAACTCAACTACAAGGATAAACTCATGAATATTCGTAAACGCGCCCTCACTTTTGAAGATGTATTGCTCATCCCTAAATACTCTGAGGTTCTTCCGAAAGAGGTGAGTTTAAAAACGATGTTGACCCGCAATATCCCCCTCAATATTCCGATGGTTTCAGCAGCGATGGATACGGTTACTGAATACCGTGCGGCGATTGCTATGGCTCATTTGGGCGGGATTGGGATTATCCATAAAAACATGGATATTGAAACCCAAGTCAAACAAATCAAAAAAGTTAAAAAATCCGAGAGTGGTATCATCATCGATCCGATCTTTGTTCATCCTGACGCGACGCTCGAAGATGCTGAAGCCTTGATGAATGAGTTCAAAATCTCTGGTGTCCCTGTTGTCGATGAGCATAATAAACTGCTCGGTATTTTGACCAATCGTGATATGCGTTTTGAAAAAGATTTGTCTAAATTGGCAATCGATGCAATGACCCCTATGCCGCTTATCACCGCAAAAGCAGGGATCACGTTGGCGGATGCAGAGCAAATGATGCACGTTAACAAGATCGAAAAACTTCCGATCATCGATGATAACGGTTTACTCAAAGGGTTGGTTACGATCAAAGATATTAAAAAACGGATCGAGTACCCTCATGCGAATAAAGATGATTTCGGTCGTCTCCGTGTCGGTGCGGCTATCGGTGTGGGTCAGATGGATCGTGCACGCGCTCTTGTGGATGCGGGTGTTGATGTCTTGGTTTTGGACTCAGCTCATGGTCATTCAAAAGGAATTTTAGACACCGTAAAAGCGATCAAAAAAGAGTTGGTCGTTGACATCATCGCAGGAAATGTTGCGACGGGTGAAGCGACGTTGGCACTCATCGAAGCGGGTGCCGATGGGGTAAAAGTCGGTATTGGACCGGGATCGATCTGTACAACTCGTATTGTGGCAGGTGTGGGTGTTCCTCAAATTTCGGCTATAGATGAGTGTGCGGCAGTAGGACGCAAACACGGAGTGCCGATCATTGCTGATGGCGGTATCCGTTATTCTGGTGACATCGCGAAAGCGTTAGCTGTGGGTGCAAGCGTTATTATGGCGGGATCACTCCTCGCGGGAACCGAAGAATCCCCAGGTGATACCATCATGTATCAAGGGCGTCAATACAAATCATACCGCGGTATGGGCTCTATCGGAGCGATGACCAAAGGCTCAACCGATCGTTATTTCCAAGAGGGGACTGCAGCGGATAAACTCGTTCCTGAAGGGATCGAAGGACGTGTACCGTTTCGTGGAAGCATCGCGGCGGTAGTGCATCAAATGATGGGCGGTCTACGCTCTTCTATGGGATATTGCGGATCTGAGAGTATCGAAGCGTTCTGGGATAAAGCGGAATTCGTAGAGATCACCAGTGCAGGGCTTAAAGAGTCGCATGTTCATGATGTTATTATCACCCAAGAGGCACCGAACTACCACGTATAAATAATCCTTATTAAACTAATGGACATTATTCCATTAAGGAAACTTGGGAAATACTGTGGGATGGCGATACAATTGCACCAAACAATTACAAAGGATGAACATGCAACTTCAAACTGAAGCACTACACGCAGGATACGATAAAGATACCCAACGGACGATGGCAGTACCAATGTATATGAGTACCGCTTTTGATTTTGGGAGTACCGATTTTGCGGCAAGCAGTTTTAATCTACAGCAAGGGACAGATAATGTCTATACCCGAGTAGGTAATCCTACAACAGCTGTTTTGGAAAAACGATTTGCTGTTCTAGAAGGTGGTAGCGGTGCATTGGCGGTAAGCAGTGGGATGAGTGCTATATTTTACAGCATCCTTAATGTTGCGCAAGCGGGAGATAATATTATCGTTGCCAATCAACTCTACGGCGGAACGGTGACTCTTTTTTCTCAAACACTCAAACGATTGGGAATTGAAGCAAGGTTTTTTGATATTCACTCACCTGATGCTATTGAAGCTTTAGTGGATGAGCATACCCGATGTCTATTTTTTGAGAGTATCACCAACCCGAGTATCGATGTTCCTAATTTTGATGCACTGATCGCTATTGCAAATAAACACAATATACTCACGATTGTTGATAATACGGTTGCTACCCCTATGTTATGTCAGCCGTTGTTGCTAGGGGTGGATGTTGTCGTTCACAGTGCGAGTAAATATACTACGGGTCAAGGGCTTGCAATCGGCGGATTAATCGTTGAGCGAAAAAATTTAGCCGAGAAAATCAAAGGAAACCTCCGTTATCCCGATTTTAATACCCCTGAAGTGAGTTATCACGGATTGGTGTTTGCCGATTCGGTCGTCAGTGGTATTTTATTTACCTTTAGAACTCGAATGATTCTTATGCGTGATACGGGAGCGGTATTAAGTCCATTTAACGCGTGGTTGTTTATTCAAGGGGTTGAAACGTTATCACTGCGGATGAAACAACACTCTCAAAGTGCATTGCAAATTGCACAGTGGCTAGAAAATCATCCTCGTGTTAAAAAAGTAAACTATCCATTGCTAGAGAATGATAAAAGCTATTCCAATGCACAAAAATATCTCACTAAGGGTGCGAGCGGATTGCTCAGTTTCGAGGTAGAAGATTTTGAAACGGCAAAAAAAGTATTGGATAATGTTGAGATATTCTCAATCGTGGCTAATATCGGAGATAGTAAATCGATCATAAACCACTCCGCTTCGACAACGCATCAACAACTTAGCCCAGAGGAATTGAAAAAAGCGGGCGTGAGTGCAGGTTTGATCCGTTTAAGTGTCGGATTGGAAGATGGTGATGATTTGATTGCTGATTTGAAAGCGGCGCTTGACGCGTAAAGGGCATTATGTTAAATCTGCAAATCAAGAGCGAGCATTTTACTAACCCTCTCTATTTGGAGAGTGGGCGTATCTTAGAACCGTACGATATTGTCTATGAAACGTATGGGGAGCTAAACGAAGCAAAAGATAATGTAATCGTGATTTGTCATGCCCTCACGGGTTCTCATCATGCGGCAGGGACGTATGATGGGGATAACAAGAGTGGATGGTGGGATGGACTTATAGGGCAGGGAAAAGCGGTTGATACCGACCGATTTTTCGTGATCTGTACAAACGTTTTGGGGAGCTGTTTCGGTTCGACCGGACCGATGTCGATGCGCTATCCCTATCAGGAACCCTACCGTTATAAATTTCCCGTCATTACGATCCTCGATATGGTGAAAGCACAGCGGATATTGTTTGATCGTTTGGGTATTCATCAAGTCCATGCCATCATCGGCGGATCAATGGGGGGGATGCAAGCGTTAGCCTTTGGTGTATTTTTCCCTAATTTTGCTAAAAAAATCATAGCTATGGCAACAACAGCGGCAACACAACCGTGGGCTATCGCGTTTAACAAAGTAGCTCAGGAAGCGATTCTAAAAGATCCTGAGTTTAAAAACGGCTATTATGACTCCGAAGCAATCCGTGAAAATGGACTCAGCGGTATGGCAATCGGCCGTATGGCAGGGCATATCAGCTTTTTATCGCATCAATCGATGACCAAGAAGTTTGGGCGTGAATACAAACGGACAGATGGATTGTTTGAACTCTTCGGTAAATTTCAAGTTGAATCGTATTTGGAGTACAACGGCTATAATTTTACGAAGTGGTTTGATCCACTATCGTATTTGTATATCACCAAAGCAATTAATATTTACGATCTCTCACGAGGTTTTGATTCACTTGAAGAGGCTTTAGGTAAAATCAATGCGGAACTCTATCTGGTCGGATTTGAAAAAGACATCCTTTTCCTCCCAAGCGAGATGGAGAGTATTCATACCGCGATGAGGGCATTAGGGAAAACAAACAGTGATTATCTTGAAGTACCAAGTGATTACGGACATGATGCTTTTTTAGTAGAAATTGATAAAATAGAGAATTACGTTCGGGAGGCACTATGAGTAACGAAGAGAGTTTTGAAACGAAGATAACAAATGCCAAAGTAATTTTAGAAAAGCTAATGGATCCTGCATTGGCGATGAATGAGAGCGTGAAAGCGTATGAAGAGGGGATGAAAGAGCTTAAAGCCGCCGAAACGATGCTTCAAAATGCTCAGCTACAGATTCAAATTATTAAAAATCAGGAGCAATAATGCGTGTTGCGATACTCCAACTCCCCTCCATCGGTATGGGGAGTAACAAGCTTGAAAGTTATGCTCGTATAGCCAATCAAAAAGGGGTAAAACTCGTTTTGATGGGAGAATATCTCTTGAACCCATTTTTTAAAGAGTTAATTCAAACTCCGGTGAGTATGATTGCTGAACAAAGTACGCATCAAATCGAGACACTTAAAGCATTGGCTCTGAAATATGATCTTACTTTCGTTGCTACTATCGTTACCGTAAAGAAAAAAGAGTGTACTAAGATGATTGCCAAGGTAAACGCCCGTAGTGTCACCTATTACCCTCAACAGTTTTTGATTAATTACCCCCATTGGAATGAAGAGAAATTTTTTAATAATCCTATAGAACCGGTTAAATCTCCCATGATTTTTGCGTGCGAAGGGTTTAAATTTGCCGTAATGGGAGGTTTTGAGACCCATTTTGATCCGTTGTGGGAAGCAGTGAGTTCGAAAGTAGTGGATGCGGTTTTAGTCCCGAGTGCTTCGACATTTGAATCGCATAACCGTTGGCGTGAACTTTTGAAAACGCGAGCTTTTACCCATAATTGCTATATTTTGCGCGCTAATCGTGTCGGAGAGTATTGTGATGAAAAACATGCCTGGAAGTTTTACGGTGATTCTATGGTGGTATCTCCTGATGGTGAGATCGAAGCAGATCTTGGGAATACTGAAGAGCTTTTGATTGTTGATCTGGACCGAAAAAGCCTTAGTGAATCACGAAAAGGGTGGGGATTTAAAGAGGCGTTACGAAAACGTAAATAAAGTGATAAAACTCTTTTTTCTTTTTTTTACCCTCTTTTTTTCGCTTCAAGCGGCTGTTTTACAACTCCATCATGATTCTTCATCTTCCATCGAAACATCAATCGAGTACTTAGAAGATCACGATGGAAATATTTCTCTTAAAGAGATACAAAAAAGTACGTTTGCTCCCTATACGAAAGAACGAAGTGTAAATTTTGGTTTTACACAATCGGTCTATTGGTTTAAAATAGATCTGAATAATTTTAGTCCGAACCAAAATAAAAAGTGGTGGGTTAAAATAGATTATCCGTTATTGGAATCTATCGACCTATACTTGATAAAAAATGGTGGAGAAGTACTCAAATATCAACGGATGGGGACCTCTCAACCTTTTCATACAAGAGAGGTGGCATCGCACCATTTTATCTCCGAGCTTCCCCTTAAAAATATTGCAGATTCGACGTTGTTGCTACGGGTAGAAACGCAAAGCTCTATGCAACTTCCCCTCTCAATCCTCTCATCTGAAGCGCTGTTGGCGGATATGGAGCAGAATAATTTTTTTGTTGGGATTTATTACGGTCTTTTTATTATTATCTTACTTTATAATATTGTCCTTTTCATCTATACAAGTGATCTAAACTATCTGCGCTACATCCTCTTTTTAATCTCTTTTATTTTGTGGCAGCTTTCATTTGACGGTTTAGGGATCAAATACGTATGGGGAGACGCACGTTGGTTGATTGAACATGGATCGAGTGCTCTAATAGCTTTCACCTCTTTTTGTGCCCTTTATTTTAGCCGCCATTTTCTCAATACACCACGCTTTACTCCACGTATGGATAAAATTATTGTTGGGATGATGATTTTTAGCATCGTTATGGTGATTGTATCATCGATTCTACCCTATGGCAGGGTCATTCCGATCAATGCGCTTTTAGCATCGATTATGCCAATCGTATTGTTGAGTGCAGGTTTATTGGTGATGCGGCATGAATATAGGGCAGCTCGATTTTATGTAGCCGGGTGGAGTTCGTTGTTGATTGCAACGATTATATTTGCTTTCAATAAATTTGATTTGATACCAAGTTTTTACGGTGTCAATCATGTTCAACAAATTGGATCAGCGGTTGAGATGATTTTTCTCTCGCTGGCACTTGCCCACAGAGTTTATCTACTACAACGTGAGTATATTGGAAAGCTGAACCATTTGAATGATTCTTTGAGTGATAAAGTAAAAATAGCGCTGGATGAAGCACGCATGAAAGACCGGTTATTTGTACAGCAATCGAGACTTGCAGCCATGGGAGAGATGATAGAGCAGATTGCTCATCAATGGCGACAACCACTCCATACACTTGCATTAATCAATCAAGATATGTATGTCAAGCAAAAACTCGGAACCTGTGATGAAGAGTATTTTGATCAAAGTCATGAACGGATTGATGAACATCTCCAATACCTTTCTAAAACCATTGACGATTTTAGGAATTTTTATAAAACCGATAAGTCAATTTCGCTAGAAGATGTTGGAGAATTAGCTGCAGATGCACTGAGACTCAGTGATGTATTCTTAAAATATGCCAAGATAAAGACCTATCTTGAGGTTTCGACAACACGAAAAGTGAATATTGCTAAAAATGAGATGATTCAAGTATTAATGAATTTAATCAAAAATGCACATGACGCAATTATAGAACAACGCATCTGTGATGGTAAAATCATTGTTAGTGTTGAAGATAACGATACCGGAATCATGGTTTGTGTTGAGGATAATGCTGGGGGGATTGCTCCGAGTGTGTTAGAAAAAGTATTTGATATTTATTTTACAACGAAAGATCCGGAATATGGAACCGGACTTGGGTTACACATGTCTAAATTTATCATCGAAGAGAGTTTCGGGGGGAAAATATGGGTGGAAAATATTAATGGTGGGGCCCGTTTTATTATCCTTTTGCCAGGCGAGAATCCAAAAACCTTAGTGAGTAAGTCTGAATAGAGATCAATTTTACCAAAACGATGATATGCTAACTGAAACATCCACAGGAGAGAGAATATGATGCATTATTTCCACCGTCAAGTGCAGTTGTGGGGAGAAGAGACGCAACGTTCACTGCAATCAAAGAAGATCGCAGTTATCGGGAGTGGAGGGCTTGGATCATCATTAGCGTTTGCTTTGGGTGCATCTGGGATTGGCGAGATTCATATGGTAGACTTTGATACGGTAAGTCTCCATAACATCCATCGTCAAATCGCTTTTAAGAGCGGTGATGAGGGGAAATATAAATCCAGAGTGTGCGCTGAGTTGATCGAAGCACGTTGCCCCTATGTCAAAGTTCAGGCGCATGTTTGCAGTTTTGAAGAGTTTGCACAGATGAGTATCGATGTAGACCTCATTATCGATGCGACTGATAATCTCCCCTCACGTGGAGCTATTAATAGCTATGCTAAAAGTAAGGCTTTACCTTGGGTATATGGATCTGTTGAAGCATTTAACGGACAAGTATGCTTCTTTGAAGAGGCTTCTTTTACAGAACTGTTTAAAATTACTCAAAAGACTCCAGCAGGGATAGCAGCGCCTATCGTTATGCATATTGCTTCACTACAAGCTAATTTAGCATTACGCTATCTTGCGGGGCTTAGTGTGAAAAAAGATAAACTTTACTATTTGTTTTTTAATGAAGAGGGGGAATTGGTAACGCAAAAGTTTGCGCTACCAAAATCAGAAGATTAAATTCTGACTCGAAGAGTCAAACTTTAGTGCCATAGCGGCTAGCGTAGATCAAGGGATTTTATTCCTTGATCGTTCAAAATTATAGTGCCGATATATGTTTGGCGAGTGCGTTGATTTGCGCGTCGTCAAGTGCTTTAGCTTGCCCTTGCATAAGTGCTTTCATCTCTTTACCATAGGTACCTGCTTGATACCCTTTGAGCGCCTCTTTTACCTGAGTTTCACTAAACTGGGCAATGATCTGTGATTTATTCAATGCTGCTTTTTCACCTTTTGCTCCATGACATGAAGCACACTTTTGGCCATAGAGAGCTCCACCGTCGATACTGGCAACTACGGGAGTCTTAGGTGCTTCAATTACAGGTGTGGCAACCGTAGCGGGTTCTTGTTCAGGAGCTGGGGTGGTAGTAGCTATAGGTGCTTCTGTGGATACAGCTGCAGATGTGACTTCAGGGGTAGGGATTGATGTTTCGGTTGGAGTGGAGTCATTACTGCATCCTAAGAGTAAAAGGGCACAAACGACACTGATAAATGATTTCATAGAGAATTCTCCTAAGTAATTTAGGATATTTTAACAAAGTTTTGATGGTTTAAGATTAAAGAAGAGAAGAAAGGAAAAAGTATTTCACACCGAGGTGTGAAATGAACTAACTAAGTTAAACTTATTTAGCTTCAGTAGTAGCAGCTTCAGCAGCAGGAGCAGCTTCAACAGCAGCATCAGCAGCAGGTGCAGCTTCTTCAGTAGTAACAGCAGCTTCTTCAGCAACAGGTGCAGCAGCTTCTTCAGCTACTGGTGCAGCTTCTTCAGTAGCAGCAGGTGCTTCAGTTGTTGCAGTCTCGCTGCATCCGATAAACATTGCAGCCAAAAGCAACGCAGAAATGATTTTCATCATGGTAAGGCTCCTTAAAAAAATATGGCGGAAGTATACCACTAGTTCCCCCATACTTGTCAAGTATTTTTTGAATAATTTTGAAATATTTTTTTAAAACGCCTATTATAGGGGTTTACTAGAGATTTATTTTTTTTCAAATTTTCTAAAATCTAGTAAAATTGGGTATTAGAGATGGATTTTTTTTTCAATTTTTTCGCTTTTTTTGTATCTGTTTACTTTTGATTGTCTATTTAGGGGCATTTAAAGAGGGAGAAAGAGAGCTTTTTTTCTCTTTCTTGTGTGCAAAAGGGTGATTATTTTATCTGCCTGCCGGAAGCAGATCAGGTAAAGGTGGAGTTTGTTCTTCACTCCATCCTCCCCCTAATGCTTTATAAAGTGAAACGGTAGAGATGAGGAGATTTTGTTTTGCTATCAATAGTTGTTGAGATGCTTGTAACCACTGCTGCTGTACGAGGAGCATATCGCTGTAGTTTATCGTTCCTACCTGGTAACGTAGCTTGCTTTGCATAAGGGCTTTTTGAATCGATTGTGAACGTGCAGTTTGATAGGTGAGTTGTTCTTTTGCTTTGGCGGTTTGTCCTAGTGCATTGTCGGTGTCGTTAAACGCACTTACGATACTCTTTTTATAGGCAGCTAAACGTTGGTTTCGATCCGCTTCGGCGGTTTTGATCTCACCCGCAATTCGTCCAGCTGAAAAGATCGGTACACTGATCGAGGGAGCTATTTCCCATATTCGAGCCGGATTAGAGACAAAACTGCTTAGTTCTAAACTTTGGACCCCTAACATCCCTGTTAGTTTGATACTCGGAAAGTAGGCGGCACGAGCGACACCGATCATGGCATTCGCCGCTATCAAGTTTTGTTCTGCTGATGCGATATCAGGACGTTTGTTTAAAAGATCTGAACTTAGCTCTGAGGGTATCTTTGGAGTATGTATAGAATCTAACGGTGACGTGCTGACCGTTTTTGGATTACGTCCCAAGATGAGGTTATAGGTTGCTTCCTCGGCAATTTTAGAGGCTTCCAGCGAAGAGAGGGTTGCTTTAGCACTTTCGTGTTCGGATAACGATTGCAGTAAAACACTCTCAGCTATAACGCCGTGTTTGTATTTGAGTTCGTTAAATTTGACGATTTCATCGGTTAGCGTGAGGTTCTCTTTTGCCAAATTAATCTGCCCTTGCAGGGATGAGAGTTTGATATAAGAAGCCGCGACACTCGATGCAATGGAGAGTTTGAGTGTTTGGGAAGCATACTCACTTGAGAGGAGTGCCGCGCGGGCTGATTCGTTGGCACGGCGCACTTTTCCAAAGAGATCGATCTCATAACTCGCTAATGATAACGATCCTGCGTAGGTAGAGGTAATTCCCTCTCGCAGCTGAAAACCTCCGTTAGAAGCATTATCGACACTCTTGCGATTGAGTGAGCTGGAAGCATTGATTTGCGGATAGAGGTACGATTTAGCCTGATCAAATTTTCCTAAAAGTGCATCAACGGAAGCTTGGGATGATTGTATGTCGAAGTTGGTTTTCAAAGCCTCTTCAATAGCACGGTTAAGCGGTTCGTCTTGGAAACTTTTCCACCATTGAGTATTGAGACGTTGTTGAGCTGTTTGGTTAACATCTTTTTGGAGAAAGTTTTCAGGGACGGTAACATCGGGGCGAACGTAATCGGGTCCGATAGCACACCCTCCTAAAAGAAGAGCGCTTAGAATAGTCAGAGAGAGCGGGGTGTTATTCATGATCGGCTCCTTTGGCAGGTGAGAATTTTTCTTGGGCGGTAGCAACCCAATAATATAGATACGGTATAAAGTAACGCTCGATAAAGGTTGCCGCAAGCATCCCACCGAACATCGCTACCCCGATCGAGAAACGTCCTGCCGCTCCTGCCCCTGAACTGAAGATAAGTGGTAGCATCCCTGCTAGGAAAGCAAACGAGGTCATCATCATAGGGCGATAACGCAACCGTGCCGCTTCCATCGCCGAATCATAGACGCTTTTACCCATTTGACGCTGCTCTTCGGCAAACTCTACCACCAAGATAGCATTTTTAGCCGAGAGGGCGATAAGGGTGAGTAGACCGATTTGGAAGAAAACGTTGTTATTTAGCCACGGAATCAACCATACGATGGCATACGCCCCCATGATCCCATAAGGGACGGCGAGCATGATCGAGATCGGTAATGTCCA
>NZ_JAQTYM010000034.1 GCF_028688295.1 Sulfuricurvum sp. | reverse complement strand
CATATAGGTTCCTTCACAGTGTTTAGTAATATAATATTATGTTGTTTATAATACTATGAATAATATACTGTTTATGAAGCAATTATTCTTATCTGTTCAGAAAGAAATTCATATGTATCACAAACCTTCGTTTATGATACGGCACTAAAAGGACAAAAATGCTGATTGGTTATGCACGTGTCTCCAAGGCGGATGGAAATCAGGTATTGGATTTGCAGATCGATGCACTTCAAGGTATTGGAATCACGTACGGACAAATATATGTCGATAAAGCTTCCGGAGCCAAAGACGATCGTCCCGGTTTGGATAACTGCCTTAAAGCGTTGCGCGAAGGGGATACGTTGGTCGTTTGGAAACTGGATCGGTTGGGACGAAATCTCAAACATTTGGTCTCAACTGTCGATGATCTGTCCAGGCGTAATATTGGATTCAAAGTTCTCAGTGGTCAAGGTGCCGATATCGATACGACAACACCTGCGGGAAAAATGGTATTTGGAATATTTGCTGCATTGGCTGAGTTTGAACGTGAGCTTATTCGTGAACGCACTATTGCTGGACTTAATGCTGCTCGCGCACGTGGACGAAAAGGGGGAAGAAAATTTCAGCTCACCAAAGCGCAAATCCGTTTAGCACAAGCAGCAATGTCTAATCGCGATACGTCGGTATCTGAGTTGTGTAAAGAGATCGGTGTTACACGTGCGACACTCTATCGTTATGTCGGACCAACTGGAGAGTTACGAGAATTTGGAAAGAAAGTATTGGGAATTGAAGAGACTCCCTGATTACGATGCCCGCACCGGTGTAATCTGAAAATGCAATCCAAGTGAATGCACTACTTTTGCAATGGTATCAAAACGGGGTTTTGAGCCGGGTGCAAATGTTTTATAAAGACTCTCTCGTCCTAGACCGCTCTCTTGTGCAATTTGGCTCATTCCTCGTGCTTTGGCAATATGACCGATAGCACGGATCAATTCATCGGTATCTCCCTCTTCGA
Organism: Sulfuricurvum sp.; assembly: GCF_028688295.1. Lineage (GTDB taxonomy): Bacteria > Campylobacterota > Campylobacteria > Campylobacterales > Sulfurimonadaceae > Sulfuricurvum. Next base: position 23,027 of record NZ_JAQTYM010000034.1, on the reverse strand, counting down.
GCACTTGAGTGAGGTATTCGGCAATCGCTTCTTCACTGTCCAAATATTGTGTCATATCAAATAGGCTTAATGTTGCTTCCATTATTCAATTTCCTTTGCTATCTCTATGGCTTTATCAATGTCACGCTGTTGGGTCGATTTATCACCACCGACAAGTAAAATAATAAGTTTATCTCCACGCATCGTGTAATAGAGCCGATAACCAGGCCCCATATCGATACGCATTTCATAAACACTTTCTCCAACACTCTTCACATCACCGAGATTTCCACTTTGTGCTCGCTCAACACGGCGTGCAATCGCAACACGTGCACGCATATCTTTGAGCTTTGTCAGCCATTGTGAAAACTTTTGGGTTTGTTGAATGTTATACATAGACAAATTGTATCCATTTAGATACATAGTGTCAAGAAAGAAGGGTATATTTTAGAAAATGAGTGGGAAAATCTATTGTAATATTTGTTTAGCGTACGATTCTATCCGTTTCGGCACGTGACCCCTAAAAGAACTATGACCGACTCTAAAATTACTTCCGCCAAACGTCTTCTTGCCAGCGGTGTCCCTCCACGTGATGTGGCAAAAGATCTCGGTGTTTCCTTGGCTACACTGTACCGATGGATTCCGGCTTCGGAACAAGAAGTAAATTTAGCTTAACGTACTATATATTCCGTTTTCTCAGGGGACCCCTTAAAACCGTTCTCTTCCAGTGCTTCTTGAATCGTTTCGGCTAAGATTTTGTCATCTTCGAGTAGAAGGATTTTCATTTTTTTTCAAGCTCCTCATAGGTCTCTTTTGCGACATCTCCACGCAGGTATCCTGCCAGTCCTAATAATCCGTCAGTGAGATAGCGGCTTTTATACCCTTTCATCGTGAGATACAAGCGGGCAATTTCGGCTCGGTCATAATGGGGACAAACGGTGATGATCGTTTTGCTTTTATCGATCTCACCTAAGCGTGCGGGGAGCTCGTTGAGAGGGATCGATTTCATAAACGGAAAATTCCACAAGGCATTCTCTTCATGAAAACGGATATCAATAAAAACGGCTTCACCCGATGCGTAGAGTTTCATCGCTTCAGCACTTTTGATTTTCATCGCTTGACGCTCTTCGTAATCAAAACCGGTTAGATATTCATCAAATGTTTCTGCCGTGAGGGTAGAGGCGGTTAAAAAAATTGCCAATAGTGGTGTCAATAGTTTGATTCTCATGAGTTATCCTTGATCTATAGAATTTATTGTATCATTTTTTTTAATGATGATGTTCGATATGCCGGTTACACTGCTCATTGCCGCCATCATACTTTGCCGTTTCGGGTTGGAGGAGAATATGGGTCGCTCCGGCGTGGGAGAGATCATGGCGGAGGGTTTCGATAACGGTTTCCACCTCTTTGAGGCTCATCGCTTCATCGAGGATAATATGGGCGGAAAAATAACGTTCTTTACTGGAGGGGTGACTCAGATGTATATCGTGGGTTTGGCATACCATCGGATGATTCATCACAATTTGTGAGAGTTTTTCAACCATTTTTGGATCGGCACGATCGATTAAACTCTCAAAAGAACGTTTCAGAAGCTTACCGCTGGCGATCAGAATCACCGCCGCAAATACCAGCGATAACACCGAGTCGATCCACGGTATCCCCCATAGGATCATCGCACCTCCGCCTAATACGACAGCAAGGGAGAGAATCGCGTCGCTGGCCATATGCCAAAACGCCGCGCGGACATTAAGATCGTGCTCCGCTTCCTCTGCTTCGTCATCCTCATGGGTATGAACATGTGTGTGTCCTCCCAATATTATCGCACTGGCAGTGTTGACGATCAGTGCTATACCGGCAGTAATCATGGTGAGCCATCCATCCACCGGCATAGGATGTAGTAGACGATCAATTGCCTCTACCGCTACCCAAATCATTAAAAGAGATAAAAAGGCTGCATTGATAAAGGTAGCCATCATCTCAGAGCGGACGTAGCCATACGTCATTTCAGCACTTGCAGGACGATTTGCTAATCCCAAAGCAATTGCGGTAACGATAAGTGCTAAAACATCACTCAGATTATGCCACGCATCAGAGAGAAGGGCGAGTGAACCGCTGATAACCCCGACGGTGCTTTCGATGATGACAATGGCGATATTGAGGGCGATAACCAATCCGACACGGCGTTGGTCGGGTGAGAGGTTTTTGATGAAATTCGTCATGACAGTTTTTTCTCCCCTTTATCAACACCGTACGCCGCAAGCGGAACGTAAACAAGTGTCAGCAATGTCCCTACCAGCAATCCCCCGATGGCGACATCGGCGAGGGGGCTGAGTCTCTCCAGCCCGACCGCCCATTCAAACGCAATCGGGAGCATCCCCGCAATCGTCCCGAACGCCGTCATCATGACGGGACGGAAACGGACTTTGACCGATTCAACGGCGCTTTCATACGGCGGATTGGTTTTTCGGTGCGATTGATAAAAGTCGATCAACAGAACCGAATTTTTGATGATGATCCCAAACAGCAGTAAAATTCCCAGCATTGAGGGCATACAGCTGGGTTTGTCAAACAACAGCATCCCCCATGCCGCACCGATCATCGAGAGGGGGAGAACGAGGATCATCACCCCTGCCAGACGTGCCGAAGCATAGATTGCCGTGAGAACGACGAAGAGCAAGAGGACACCCACCCCGATCGCTTTGAGCATACGCGCAAACGAGTCGTTTAACTGGGCGATATCCCCTTGCTGCGTCACCGTAGTCCCATTGAGCGAGAGTTGCTTAATAACCGCATCCGCATCATCGGTGATATGGGTGATGGGGCGTTTGGCACGGTAGCCGTTGACATCCAGACTGTAAAGGAGCCCGTCACGCTCCAGTTTTGCTGGGGTCATTTGTGTATTGAGTGTCGCAACGGCACTTAAAGGAATGATTCCGGCATTGGAATTGATCGGGAGATTTTCCAATGAGAGAGGGTGCTCTTGGAAACTTCCGTTTAAATAGAGACGGACGGGCTGATTGTTCATCGAGGCGAGATTCCCGCTGAGGGCGACGATTTGACCCCGTATGGGAATCTGGCTCATGATGGAGAGCGGTGTGAGACCATAGGAGAGGGCTTTATCGGCATCGATGACAACATTTATTTCGCTCATATCTTCCCGCCAGCTAGGAGTGATACTGGTGAGTCCGCGAACATCCTGCAACGATGCTATGAGGGTTTGAGCATCGTTGTACAGTTCATCAGGGACGGCGGAGGTGAGCCGTACATCCAGAGGTGCTTTGATCGAGGAGTTCGCCGTTGCCCCGAAATCGTACACATCGACCGATTTGACCCCTGAGAGGGTATTTAGCTCTTTGCGGATCTCCTCTTCGATTTCCCAGAGGGTTTTGGTGCGCTCGAAGCGATTGGTGCACAGAATCGTCATTGAAGCTTCGGTGGAGAGATTGCCGCTTCCCAGTGACAATACTCCCTCTTCGCTTCCGAATGCGGTGGAGCTGGTACGGACATAGGATTGTTTATTCAACCATCCGAAAAACGGTTTGAGTTTGGCCGTCGCATCTTCGACACGATCATTCGAGCTAAAAGAAATTTTGACCTTGATAATCCCCGTATCCATCGGTGGCATCGCATCTTTTCCGATGAGAGGCATGACCACTTTCATACTCACGATAAGCAGTGCCAAAACCCCGACAATGAGGAGCGTTTTACGTAAACGGGTGCGTCCGGTATTGGAAAAACGCAAGATTGAGAGATAGGGAGCAACAAGACGCCCCATCGTGTTTTGATACAAGCGCTCAAATCCTACTTCAAACCGATTTTTGGATACGCCGTTGCGGTAGAGATAAGCGGAAAATTTCGGTATGAGGGTGATGGAGAGGATATACGAGACGATGAGGGCAATGATAAGAGTCGAGATGAGCGGACGGTAGATCGTTTGGGGGAAATCCCCCACGAACATAAGGGGGGCAATAATGACAATGGTGGCGATCGTCCCGGCAAAGACGGGGGCGATCACTTCGCGGGTTCCGTGGATAATCGCATCCTCTAAACTCTCGTGCATCTCGACCAGATGGCGTTCGATGTTCTCCAGTACCACCACGGCATCATCGACGAGCATCCCAAGGGCGAGGATAATCGCCGTATAGACGACGATGTTGAGTTCTCCCCCTCCGAGCCATATAATGCCGATAGTTCCTAAAAAGACGAGAGGGATCGAGACGGCCGCTGCGGCAATGGCGCGTAAGTTGCCCAAGAAAAACATCAAAACAATCAATGTAAAGATGATCGCGTCTCGCAATGCTTCGAGCATATTGGTATTGGCGGTTTCGATCAGGTCACGCTGGGTATCGACGATTTTAAAATCGATATTGGGGTACTCTTTAGCGAGGAGCGCGATCTGTTCACGGGCGGTTTTACTGGTGGCTAAAACACTCCCCTTGGCGGAGCGTTGAATAGCGATGGCGATCGATTCCGTTCCGTTGCCGAAATAGGCGCTAAAAGGTTCCGATTCGCTCCACTCGACACTCGCAATATCACGTAGACGTAGGTTGGGGGCAACGCTGAGATTACCCAGCGATTCAGAATCGCTTTTCTCACCATAATAAGTGAGGGTGGTAAAGCCATCCTTGTTTTTGACGAATCCCAGAGGGGTATCTTTATCTAACGCGGTAATGGTTTTGGCGATGGTGTCGATATCCAGATGCGCGGCAGCGACTTTGATGGGATCGAGGCGGATGCTAAGGGCGCTTTGATGTCCTCCGAACACTTCGACGTTACCGATTCCGGAAGTCGAGAGGAGATGGGGTTTGATAAAACTATCGGCGATTTTACGAATATCGCTCAAGCTCAGTGTTGGATTTTTGGGTGATAACGAAACCACTTCGACGGGGAGAGTAAAGGAACCCGTGACGTAAACGGTGGGATTAAGCCCTGCGGGGAGTTTAGCTTTGGCGGTGGAGAGGGCGTTGGTCACATCGACGGCGGCACCGTCAAGCCCTTTGTCGTATTCAAACTCGGCGCGAACGATCGAGAAGTTCGCCATATTGGTAGAGCTGACGGTGCGGATGAGCCCCAGACGGGCAATCTCCTCTTCGATCGGTTTGGAGACGGAACTGGCGGCGACTTTGGCCGTCATCCCCGGTGCCTGCGTAATCACGACGACAGTAGGTCGTTCCGAATCGGGAAAGAGGTTTTTCGGCAGTGTTGTAAGACCGATAACCCCTGTGATGAGCATCGTTAAGACGATAGCGACCAAATGGTAAGGTCGGCGGTAAAAAAACTCGAACATCGTTTACTCTTTGATGGCGAGGGATGCGCCGCCGAGGAGTTTGAGGAGAATATCGCTTTTGGCAAGGGCAAGGGAGCCGCTTGGTACACTGCTGGCGACAAATCCCTCATCCCCTCTGGCGACAATGCTGATTTCATGCGCTTTGGCACCATGCCCCTCAACCACTAACACATACGCTTTGCCCTCTTTGAGCAAGATCGCTTCGCGTGGCAAATATATCCCGCTACCCTCGAAAGTGAGCATTTTAGCGTCGATACGGGCACCCGATGGGAGATTGACCATCATATCGGCGCGGTATTCATCCATGCCGTTAGCGTTTTGCAAAAAGTGCAGCGGTGCACGGCGGTTCTCATAGAAGAGGCTTTTAGCCGGAGTCCCTAGAGCGACACGCACCCATAGGTAGCCTCCGCTAGCGGCACGAACGGAAGCCAATGGCTTACCGGGAACGGCGACATCCCCAACAGCGGCGAAGGTTTCACCGACGGTTCCATCAACCGAAGAGTGGATGATCGTATAATCAATTTGATTAGAGACTCTTGCCAGGTCAGCTTTGAGTATCGCTATATGTGATTCTTCATTTTGGAGTTGCTCTACAGATACCCCTTTAACGTTATAAAGTTCGCGGCTTCTTTGATGAGCAGCCATTTCATTATTGAGGGATAGTTTCATAGCCTCTTTTTGTGCCATCAAATCATTGTTATCGAGTCGTATTACGACATCCCCTTTTTTCACGTGTGTTCCTGCGGGAGCAATATACAGAATGCTTGCAGGAGATTTAGCACTCAAACTGGCATCGTGATCGTTTTTAACGAGTGCCAATACAGGGGTACTGAGAGTAACATTTCCCTCTTTGGGGAGGAATGTTTTCACGCTCAGGTCGTAACTGCTCAGTGTGGGAGTGGCGGCGTTGGCGGCCATTTTCTTTTTGACCAAGACTACAGCTCCGACGAGGAGTGCTAAGATTAGTAAAATGGTGAGTATTTTTTTCATTGGATGATCTCCTTAAAATCTTTTCCGCTAATGGCGGCGCGTTGGGCAATGTTTTGCCAGAGGGTTGCATCGATGGCATAGAGGGCGGCTTTGGCATTGAAAAGTGCCTCTTCGTAGCGGAGGTACTCTTCTTGAACCATCCGCTGTGTAGCGTAAGCGACTTTGGCCGTTTTGAGCATGTCTTCGTAGTTAGCGATACTTTGCAGCGCAAGGGTACGTGATTGTTTCAACGTTGCGTATTGATTTCTCAAAGCGTCATAGGTATTGTCACTCTCCAGTTTGGTTTGCTTTAATGTCGCGTGCGCTTTTTGCTCTTCGAGACGGGAGAGTTCGATGGCGGTTAGCCGCTCTTTATCAAACAGCGGCATAGTAAGATTCAGTGCGACGCTTCCGTAATCGCGTGAGATAGAATCACCGTTGTTGTACGCTTCACCTGTGCGGTGAAAATACGATCCGTTCATCGAGAGTGCGGGGTAGAGAGACTCTTTCGCGGCACGTGTTGAGAGATTGGCGACTTTCACCTCCTGCTCTTTTGCCGATACCGCCAGATATTCCTGATCGTCAAACTCTTGGCTCAAGTGCATATCAACGGAGTGAGTGATAGGTTTATCGATGAGGATCGCAATGGTTTTTTGGGCATCCAAACGAGCGTTTTGAGTCTCTTGGAGTTTGAGACGGGTTTGGTTGATCTGCTCATCCACTTTGGTCAGTTCAATTTCGGCAGCGCGACCGTTGCGGGTTTTTATGAGAAGAGACTCACGCGTTGAGGCGAGTGAACGCTCTTTCGCCTCAAGTGCTAGAGTGAGATTTTCAAGATATCCTAAACGGGCGTTTGAAGCGATCAGGAGCGCATCACGCTCAGCAATGGAAATGCGTCGTTTAAGCTCTTGGGACGTGACGTTTTGGCGCGCTTTTTCGGTATTGGTGAGGAGCGTTTTAACAAACAGAGGCATGGACACCGTGGCGCCTGCTGATGTCATGGTTTGTACAAACGGATACCCTCCGCCGGAAGCACCTATACTCGATGTCTCGGTAGGGGTAACGGGACGCAGACTGGTGGGGGCATTGAAATGCTCGATACTTCCGATAAGCGATACCTTCGGGTAGAGCGCAGCGGTTGCGGCATCGCTTTGGAGTTCCGCGCTGCTGAGCGCAAGGTCTGAGAGTTGTTGGTTGGGGGCTTTATGCGCCGCGTCGAGCCATTCGTGTATCGTATCGGCCGTGAGCGTTGAGCTCATCAACGCCAGAGAGAAGAGAAAAGTTTTTCGTTTCATAGAGACTCTTTGGAAAGGTATTGTTCAAAAACCGCGCTCAATGTTTCAGCAGCGACCAGCCCTTCGATAAAAGGCTTGCCGTTGATGAAGAGGGTCGGATCGCTTGTCGCTCCCGCTTCGATGGCGACTTCAGTATCGGTGATGATGGAGAGGCTCAGCCTCAGCGGCAGATGTTTGACGCCGCACACCAGCCGTTTGGCAAGTTTGAGCGAGAGGGTCGCATCCCCGTAAACGACCCCCTCTAGCAGAGGCCACTGCGGATGAGAGCCGTTGAGGATTTCTCCATATCCCAGCTCGGCACATGTTTCCATTAGATTTTATGTTTCGCAAGAAATCGTTTCAGTCCCTCAGTGGTAAACCCGCCGATATGACGATCGATCTCACACCCTTGTGCGTCATAGACGATCTGTGTCGGGATCATCTGGATTTTCATCGCACGGGCAGCATCACGCTCTTCACCGACGTTGACGAAAAAGATTTTACGTTTAGGGTTGATCTCCATCTCACGGTAAAGGAGCTCTCCCATCTCTTTACACGCTTGGCACATTGTCGAACCCGCTTCGACCATTACGACTTGACCTTTGCCAATCTCTTGTTTGACCAGAGCATACGGGCGCGGCTGTAATTCGGCGCAGTAGAGTGACGCACAAAGTGCGACTAATGAAAACAATTTAATCATGATGTCATCCTTTTAGAGTTGTTGATACGCTAAGGTAAAGAAATAAAGCCCGATAGCGATCAGGGCAAACGAAAAAATTCTCGTCATCCACGAGGTGACAGCAGCAATCTTAGAGTTCGACGCGACGCTTTGGGCAAATCCGACCGATACACCCGCCGCTAAGAGCAGTAATGAGTGTCCTAAGGCAAACGTGAGGACGAGAGCGTAAGCGTACCAATCGGGTGCATTAGCGGCGACGGTGATGATCGCTACCAGTGGAGCGGAAGCACACGGCGTAGAGACGAGACCAAAGAGCATCCCGATGAGAAATGCTCCCACATAGCGAAGAGTGATAAGTCGGCTCATCCAGCGCGATTTATCGATTACTTCGGGCAAAACCCCTAGCGAATAGAGCCCGATGGCGATAGCCAGTATCCCTCCGCCGATGTACGCTTCGAGTGGTGCAATCGAGAAAAAATATCCCATTTTTGCGACCATATAGGCGAGGATAGAGAAACTTACTGCGACACCCAGTGCAAACAGCGATGCGAAGATATAGGTAAAGTGAACTCGTTCACGAGGCGAGAGGTGTGAACTCATCCCTAACGCACTCCCGACTAACAGAGGAACCGAGACGATGGAGCAGGGGGCGAGAGAGGTGAGGGCACCGATACTAAACGCTCCGGCAAAAACGAGTGCGCCGTGTGATTCGAGCAGACCTAAAAGAAAACTCTCCATTAGGATACTTTGATCAGATCGACGATTTCAGCAACGCTAAGAAGTTTCCCGGTACTGAGGACTTTCCCGTCGATCACGAGTCCCGGAGTGCTCATCACTCCGTATTCCATGATTTTCATGATATCTTCAACCTTTTCGATTTGAGCGAATTTGCCGCTTTGCGCTACCGCTTGTTTCGTTGCCTCTTCGAGGGCTTTACATTTGGAACACCCCGTTCCTAAAATTTCGATTTTCATAGTAATTTTCCTTTTCTTATTTTGAGCAACACTCTGATTTAGGCTCTGTGCTCCACCCTTTGGATTGTTCACAACATTGTGACTCTGCCGAACTACTCTCGTCTTTTACTGAACTGCAACATCCCGTGCTTCCGTCACATCCACCGATTCTTTTTTCAAGCGGACACCAGTTTATGAGACCAAAAAATAGGGGAATTACGCCTAGATAGAACCATACGACTCCACTGTATAGTCCATAGCCGATCAATCCTATTCCCAAAGCTATTCTAAACCATCTAGTCATATTCTGTTCTCCTTTTTTGCTGTGTCAAGTAAGCACTTCTGCATCATCGGTGCGAGGGTTTGGGCATCGACATCACCCGTAATAGTAATGGTTGCGCCCCCTTCAACCGATGAGAGTTCGATCCCCTCTATTTTTTGCATAATCGTCGGATCACAGGCACACTCGCATTGACCGTTCTGGCACGCTTCAATTTTTGCACTCAGCTCTTCGGTGCTGAAACCGCCGAGAAACGCCTTGACGCCGCCCGCTTGATTCGTAATATCGATTTTCATACATCCCCCTTTGAATTAAAAAAAATAATGGCAGCACCCAGTACACTGATAAAACCGCCGATGAGATCCCATCTTGTAGGGACAACTTTTTCGACCCCCCACAGCCACGCCACGGAAGAGAGAATATAAATACCGCCGTAGACAGCATAGGCTTTTCCGGCAAATTCGACATCGATTTTTGCCAATGCCCATGCGAATAGAATTAACGACACAACACCCAAAGCAATCCAAAGATTCCCTTTCCCCATTTTAATCGCCATCCAGAATGCGTAACATCCGAAGATTTCGAAAAACGCTGCGGCGATGTAAAAACCTATATCTGCGAATATGAGCATTATATTACCTCTTTGGAGAGATAAGATTCTTCGCGTGATGCTTTGTAGACGGCAAATGCGGCATCGAGATTCATCAAAAAGATTCCGATTCCCACAATAAAATCGGGCCATTGAGATAGGGTTGCGGCTGTGGCGAACCCTGCACCGATAATGGCGATATTGGCAATCGCATCGTTGCGTGCCGATAAAAATGCCGCAAGGCCCAAAGAGCTTTGGGTATTTTTGGATCGTGCGATAATATAGGCGCAAAACAGATTGATGATAAGTGCTGCCGCTCCAGTCATTGTAAGTGTAATAGAAGCAGGGAGCGCAGGATGCAATATTTTATCAAATGCAAAATAGAGGGCATACGCAGAGGGAATCAGCATGATTGCAGCGAGAATCATCCCGACACGAGCTTGGCGCGCTAGTGTCCATCCCAATGCCAATACGATCAAGCCGTTGACAAAAGCATCTTCAAGAAAATCGATTGAATCGGCCATAAGAGAAAGTGAGCTGATATTGAATGCAACGGAAAACTCAATAAAAAAATAGAGAAAATTCAACACGGCAACGATAAAAACTGCCTTTTTTAGTGGAGAAAAGTCGTGATTAGTATGACTCATATTCATCCTTTATAAAATGGCATTAAACAGATATCCGACACCCATAATCCCCAGCGTCACGGTACCGAAAAAGATGGCGATGAGTTTGAGGCTCATCACCCGCTTGAGGATCATCGCTTCAGGGAGGGAGAGGGCGGTGATCGCCATCATAAACGACAATGCCGTCCCCAACAGCATCCCTTTTGAGGTGAGCACTTCGATGAGAGGCATCACCCCTGCGGCGTTGGAGTACATCGGTACCCCCAGCAGTGTCGCGACAGGTACGGCAAAGGGATTGTCAGCCCCCGCGACAGAGGTGATAAACTCGGTCGGGACGTATCCGTGTATAAACGCACCTACCCCGACCCCGATCAAAACATAGAGCCAAATTTTGTGGAGAATATCGAGGGTGTAATCCCACGCGTCACTCAGACGTGTTTTAAACGCAATCTTTTGATCTTTTGCATGGATTTCTCCCTCTATCGGTTTGACCTCGATGAGAACTTCTTTTTCCAATCCCATTCTTCCGATGATGATACCGCCGACAATCGCCACCAGTAAACCAAACCCGATATACAGCGCCGTCACTTTCCAGCCAAATATCCCAAAGAGCATTGCTATGGCGATTTCGTTGTTGAGCGGAGCGGAGATGAGAAAGCTAAACGTCACCCCAAGCGGTATCCGTGCTTGCAAAAAGCCCAAAAAGAGGGGAATCGCCGAACACGAGCAAAATGGGGTGATAATTCCAAAGAGCGCGGCGAGAACATTCCCCGTATATTCATGCTTTTTACTGAGATATTCCCGTACTTTTTCCGTCGAAAAATATGAACGGAGTAAGGTTACGATAAAAATAATAACAATGAGTAAAAAGAGGATTTTGACCGTATCGTAGATGAAAAAATTGAGGGCATCAGAGAGTTTATCCCCCTGAGGCATTTTCAGCCATTCATACACGAGGACGTTGACGCTCTCCTGCCACATGATCAGTCACACAACTCGGATTTGATGATCGGCAAGAGGGTTTCTTCGATAAGAGCGAGTGTTTTTGCATACTCTTCCACTTCTTTGCCGCTTGGGTCTTCGAATGCAACGTGGATCGTTTTAACGGCCTTTGGGAACATCGGGCAGGTCTCGTGCGCATGATCGCAGACAGTCACGACGAGGTCAAACGGAGTATCGATAACGGTATCGATCACTTTGGAATGGTATTCTTCTCTCCAGTATCCTTTCTCTTCGAGAAGGGCTTGTGCATTCGGGTTTACTTTTCCACTGGCTTTAACGCCGGAGCTTTGGGCAAATACACAATCTCCCATTTTAGCGTTGATAAGGGCTTCACCCATGATTGAGCGACAGCTGTTGCCGGTGCAGAGGATAAGGACGTTTTTCATAATTTACAATCTCCAGTTTCAGATAATTTTTTTAAAGGGGGAAGTTCAATCCCCAAACAGCGAATTTCAGCCAACGCTTCACTACGGAAACGATCCAGAGGGGAACGTATAGAGTAATAGGCCCATGTTCCGCACCGATCCACCCGCAAAAATCCCCCGTCTTTAAGGATTTTTAGGTGGCGAGAAAGGCGTGATTGGATCATCCCAAATGAGCTTTGCATATCACAAACACACAGTGCTCCATGCTGATCCAAAAATGCGATTAGCTTCACCCTCGTCTCGTCGTTCAGTGCGGAAATAGTGTCTAAAAAGTTCTCCATAAATCCTCCGATAAACGCATTGTAACCAAACTGAATCAATAAATCAATATATCTTGATATTGAAGATGTATTTAGTTATGATACTCCAATCCGATTGAGGAGAAGCTGATGTTCAAAGACGAAATTTATTTCTTCGTTTTGATTGCTCTTATAACTATAGTGTGTATAGTCGTAGTATTTTGGCTATACCGATGGACTATTCGTAAAAACCGCATTGAATCGATTCATGAACAAAAAGAGCTATTGAACGCTGATAACTCTTCATCCAAAACCAAATAAGGAAAATCCATGTTGAAAGTATTATTCGTTTGTGTCCATAACAGTGCCCGCAGCCAGATGGCGGAAGCGTTTTTTAATCAATACGCTACAGGAATCGACAGCGCAGAGAGTGCCGGAATCAAACCCGGAACGCTTAATTCTTATGTCGTGCGTGCTATGGCTGAAAAAGGGATTGATATATCAGGCAATACTACGAAAGGGGTATTCGATCTTTATAAAGAGGGGAGAACCCTTAGTCACGTTATTGCCGTATGTGACGAAGCGACTCAGCAATGCCCTATTTTCCCGGGAGTGAGCAATATGCTCTCATGGAGTTTTCCTGATCCGTCAAGTTTTAGCGGAAGCGATGAGGAGATTATGGAACAAGTTCGCGTCGTTCGTGATACAATCGAAGCAACGGTAAAAGAATTCATAAATAACCCGAAAGCGGAGAAAAAGTAAATGGCATTAGCAATTGCTCTTTTTTTAGTAACATTAGTATTCATCATCTGGCAGCCTAAGGGGTTACAGATTGGAACATCAGCGGTAGCCGGAGCAATTACTGCGGTTGCTTTAGGTGTTGTTAGCCTCGCTGATGTTTGGACAGTCACTTCCATCGTTTGGGATGCGACACTTGCGTTTATCGGAATCATTCTCCTTTCGATGGTGCTTGATGAGATTGGATTTTTCGAGTGGGCGGCGCTTAAGATGGTTCGTTTATCGAAGGGTAACGGAAATCTCATGTTTATCTATATGATGATTCTAGGAGCACTTGTCGCGGCATTTTTCGCCAACGACGGGGCGGCGCTGATCCTCACCCCGATTATTTTGGCCAAGATGAAATATCTCAAGCTAAATCCCGTCGCGATGTTCGCCTTTTTGATGGCGGGGGGATTTATCGGAGACAGCGCTTCCAATCCGCTTGTAATCTCCAACCTCACTAATATCGTGACGGCAGGATACTTTCAAATAGGTTTTTGGGAATACGCACGGACGATGTTCCTCCCGAACCTCCTCAGTATCATCGCCTCTATCGTTGTGTTGTGGTTGTTTTTCCGAAAAGACATCCCGACCCATATCGATGTCGATAACCTCGCCACTCCTGAATCGGTGATCAAAAATATGACGATGTTCCGTCTCAGCTGGTGGTTCTTGGGATTGCTCATGGTTGGGTATTTCATCGGGGATGCGTATCATCTCCCTATCTCGGTATTCGCCCTCGGCGGTGCATTAGTATTTTTAGCGATTGCGACGTACTTTAAAGCGACGAAACCTGTAGCTACTATCAAGGCAGCGCCGTGGCAGGTCGTATGGTTTAGCATCGGTCTTTATGTAGTCGTCTACGGACTCAAAAACGGCGGGCTAACGACGTATCTCGCAGGGGTAATTACGGAGCTTCAGAGTATGGGAAATGTTTATGCCGTGATCGGAACAGGTTTCCTTTCCGCCATCCTCAGCTCGGTGATGAACAACATGCCGACCATTATGATTATGGACATCGCGATTGCCGAAGCAGGGAACAGTGCATTGGCGTATGCCAATATCATCGGATGTAATCTCGGACCTAAAATGACCCCGATCGGATCACTCGCGACCCTTCTTTGGCTCCATGTTTTGGCGCAAAAAGGGGTCAAGATCGGATGGGGTGAATATATGAAAGTGGGGCTGGTGATCACACCACCGGTATTGTTGGTGGCACTTTTAGGGTTGATTTAATGGGTATGGGGTTATTCCCCAGCCAATCATTGTAAACTGTACCCAACTCCCCGAAGTGTACGGATGTAGTTTTTTCTCTTTTCAGGATCTATTTTTTCTTTTAATCGTGTAATTGCTACATTTACCGTCTCGGTTTTATAGTTCTCTTCGCTTCCCCTTTTCAGTATGTTACAGGTTCTTACGGCATCTTCATTTGCTTTCAGCCACGGTGCAAACGATATCGCGAATGCGATCGGGCCGTTTGCTGCTATCATCGATATTTTGAGAACAGGAACTATTAATGAGGAATCAGCCGTTCCTGTTATGGCTATGGCTACTTTTGGTATTGCGCTAGTAGCAGGGCTCTGGTTTATCGGTAAAGAAGTTATCGATACGGTCGGAAGCCGAATCACCGAAATCTTCCCGGTTACAGGATTTGCAGCAGAACTTGGTGCAACATTGGTTATTCTACTCGCGACCAAAATGGGTATTCCTGTCTCATCAACCCATATTCTCGTCGGTGCAGTCATCGGTATCGGTATGCTTAACCGCAACGCAAACTGGACACTTATGCGTCCAATCGCTATGGCATGGGTTATTACTCTCCCCGCAGCTGCCACTATGGCAGCAATCTTCTTCTTTCTTCTTAAAGCCATTTTTGGCTATTAATATCGTTAATATCTCTGAAAAGGGATATTAACCCTTTAAGACATATAATGTCGACTATGAAAAAGCATAATTTTTGGACTATACTGCTGTTGCTCTCATTTAGTTTCTCCATTCTCCATGCCTTTGTGATTGAAGCAAATGAAACTGAGCACTGTAGCGTTCAAGAGTATGTGCAAGAATTTTCACATTCAAATGATTGCGGTGATGTATGCGATGTGCATCACATGTTCCACATGAGTTACATTACCGTAAATGGCTTATCTCCTATGGAGTTCGATACTCTCTCCTTTACACCGATTTATAATCCTAGATTTTATATCGGCCACAATCCCCCTTCTACATTTCGTCCACCGATAGCCGCTTAATCCTTTTTCCATAAACACCAAGCTATTACACCAAATTTATTGTATTAAAAAAATATTCGTAATTAAGGATTACCCATGAAAACATTATTGACACTTATCACATTAATTTTTGCATTACACGCACAATCGGCTGAAATGACCGCACGAGAACATATGTCGATTCATACCTCCAACTCTCGTCCTTCTGTGCAATTTCAAACTAAACAGAAAATGCACAGAATCCATAAAGTCGATGAAAAGCAGTTGGCACAGTTGGTTCAAAAAGAGACCAAAGAAGCAATAGTCAGTGAAAAATTAACCCACAGAGGCGAAATCCTCTACTACGACGTACGCACTGCAAATTATCGTTTGGAAGTCAATGCACTTGATGGCACCGTTTTGAAACGGGTCAAAAAAGATGACTAAACGATTATTAGGCTTGGCGCTTTGCTCAACGATAAGTTGGGCAGAGAGCTTTGAAGCATTTTTACAACAAGCCGTTACTCAAAGTCCTTATCTCCAAGTCTCTGCGTTAACAATGGATCAAGCACGATTAGAAGGGAACAAGCTAACGCGTTATGATAATCCTACTGTTCAAGCGGAAGTTTCTAAATTTAGCGAACAAAACGGGTATCGCTTCGGCTTCAATCAGCCGGTTCGTGTATGGGGCGTAGGTGAAGACAAAGAACGCATTGCTAGATCGTTATCCACCAATGCAAAAGCCAATATCGCGGTTGAGAGATCCCGTTTTATCAAAGAGCTTTCGCTGTTGTATGTCGACTATGCGCAGGCTCAAAACAATTTGAATCTTGCCAACGAAGAGTTAAAAATCGCTCAAAGTATTAATAACGTCTCAAAAGAGCGTTATGCCAAAGGTTCTTTATCCAAAGCATTACTGCTTCAAGCCGATGTTGCGTATGCTGATGCTCTCTCCAACCGCTTGGAACACGAAAAAGAGGCGATAAAGAGTTATGACGCATTACGTGAGTATGCTGGTTTAAGTGAAGAGATAGCGATTGATGCGGATTATAATTTCATTCGTTTTAGGGATGAGAAACTCAATCCTGATCTAGCGTTATTGACATCGGAAAATGACCTCAAAGCCTCGCAAACAAAACTCGAAACCCGTATCATCGAATCAATCGATGTATTCACAGAATACGAAAAAGAGCCTGATCAAAATATTTACCGTGCAGGAGTTGCGATCCCTTTGCCGATTTTCAATACGAAGCGCGAAGAAAAATCGATTCAAGAACTTCAAATACGTCAAAACGCCTTGTTACTCAAAGCGCAAAATGAGCGTCTCGGTCTTCGAAAAAAGAGTCTGATCAAAGAGATCACCTCTTTGGAAACACTCTTGCAAAAACGCAAAGAAAATCTTAAAAATGCTCAAGAGCTTTTGGGGATGTATCAAGACGCCTATGCGATTGCCAATGTTAATCTTTTAGAACTCTATGAGATTAAAAATCGCCGTATTGAAACGCAACAAGAGATCATTTCTCTCCAATCACAAATTAATCGTTCTACTATCGAATATAACTACCTTCAGGGGGCTTACAATGAGTAAAATACTTTTCAGTTCATTTCTTATCTTTTCAGCAACATTTTTGGGTGCGGTACAAATACCGACCGATACCGTGCAATCACGCCCATTTGGTGCCACGATTAATGTAAATGCCAAAGTGATTCAGCAAAAGAATGATCAACATGCCCTTACATCGTCGTTGGAAGGGTATATTGAAGAATATTACGTCCGCGCCGGTGATACGGTTAAAAAAGGCTCTCAAATCGCACGGTTGCGTTCGGTTGCCCTCTCTAAACTTGCCATCGATTATCAGTCGCTAAAAACCCAATATACCCATTTCGATAAAAATTTTCAATCCGACAAAGCGTTGTATGAGCGGGGGATGATCTCACGGCAGGAGATGACAACCAAACAAATCGAGAGGGATGCACTGCTTTCTCAGATCAAAGGGATCGAAGTCCAGCTCAAAGGCTCTAACGTCAACCCCACATCACTCAAAAACAACGGCAATTCCCACTATGTCTATGCGTCTGCGTCAGGACGGATTGGTGAGATTTTGGAACCAGTAGGTGCGTTTATCAAAGACGAAAAAGTAATGGCAACTATCATTAACGCCGATGCGTTTTATCTGCAATGTTATATCCCTCTGAAATATTCAGCACAGGTGCAAAAAGGGCAAAAAGTTTTGATAAAAAACAATGCCCCTTCTGCGATCTATGGACAAATTAATCGCGTGTTGCCAAGTGTCGATGAAGCTACCCAGCGGATCACTGCCTTAGCCTCATTGGATAAATCCACCTCGTTGTATTTGAATCAGTATGTCGGGGCAACCATCTATACCCAAAAAGATAAAAACTACCTCGCGGTGAAAAAATCGGCACTTACCTTTTTTCAAAACGAATGGGTAGTTTTTGTCCCGACGGTTGCCAAAGCGCATAAAGAAGAGAAAAAAGAAGAGCACGGCAAACATGAAGAACACGATGATCACGAGGAAGAAAAAGCCCCTTATGAAGCCAGAGTGGTTGAAATCATTGCTAAAGATGACCAGTATGTAGCCGTCAAAGGATTGAAGGCCGGGGAACGCTATGTCAGTGATAAAAGCTACTACGTGAAATCGATGCTCCTTAAAGCGGCCATCGGTGAGCACGGTCATTGATGAGGATGCAATTATGATAGAAAAACTCATTGACAGTGCTCTTAAATACCGTATATTGGTATTGGTGGCATTTATTGCCATCATTCTTTTAGGGCTCCGCTCGTATCAGAATATTCCTGTGGATGCCTTTCCCGATATTACCCCTAAACAAGTGGTGATTTATACGGAAAGTCCGGGTAATTCCGCTGAAGATATTGAAAAACTGATCACCTATCCGATTGAATCCGCACTCTCAGGAATGGCAGGGGTTAAAACGGTGATGTCCAACTCTATTTTTGGGCTTTCGTATGTATCGGTTTTCTTTGAAGATGATATGGACATCTATTTCCTGCGTCAACAGGTGAATGAACGCCTTGGAGGCGTAGAGATACCTCAAGGATGGGGAACGCCTGTTTTGGGACCCAATACAACCGGATTAGGTCAGGTGTTTTGGTATCAAATCTATGACAAAACAGGTCGTTTTAGCCTCAGCGAATTGCGCCAAATGCAAGAATACATTGTTGCTCCCTTGTATAAAGGGGTTGCAGGGGTAGAGGAAGTCACAGGATGGGGCGGTCATGAAAAACAATATGACGTTGAAATCGATACCCATAAACTGCAAGATTTCGGGATTACTTATGAAGAGGTGGTTCAAGCACTGGAAAAAAGCAATACCGCCGCAGGTGGGCAGTATTTGGAGTTCAATAAAGAACAGTATCTTATCCGAGGGGTAGGACTTTATAGCTCTTTGGATGATATTCGCAATACTCCTATCAAAGCATTGAAAGGCGAATCGATCACAATCAACGATGTCGCTGACGTTAAAGAGGGGACTTCTCCGCGTTTTGGTGCCGTCTCCATCGATGGAAAAGAAGCGGTGATGGGAATGGTGCTTCAACGTACCCAAACCAATGCCGCTGAAGTCGTTGAACAGCTCAAAGCAAAAACCGCAATGGTCAATTCAACCCTGCCCGATGGGGTGAGCGTGAGAATGCTCTATGATCGTACCGAAATTACGAAAAAAGCGGTTGAGACCATGGATATCGCGCTATTGAGC
This sequence comes from Sulfuricurvum sp., assembly GCF_028688295.1. GTDB lineage: Bacteria > Campylobacterota > Campylobacteria > Campylobacterales > Sulfurimonadaceae > Sulfuricurvum. Next base: position 4,000 of record NZ_JAQTYM010000034.1, on the reverse strand, counting down.
GGTATGGTATTGGTAGGGATTGTTCTGTTTTTATTTTTGTTTGAATTACGCTCTGCTTTTATCGTCATTCTCTCACTTCCTATATCGCTATTGATTGCATTTTTGCTGATGGAGTATTTTGGCTTGAGTGCCAATTTGATGAGTTTGAGCGGACTTGCCATAGCGGTGGGGATGATTGTGGATGGTACGGTCGTTATCGTCGAAAACAGTTTTCGAAAACTTCACGATCATCCTGATGCTTCAAAGTTTGAAGTCATAGCAGGAGCCGCTAAAGAAGTTTCGACTCCGGTGACGTTTGCCATTTTAATTATTGCCATCGTATTTATACCGTTACTCAGTCTGGATGGATTAGCAGGCAAGCTTTACGTCCCCATGGCGCTTAATATCACGTTTGTTATGCTGGGATCGCTTGCGGTTGCTCTGATCTTGGTGCCGGTACTTGCAACGTACCTTCTTAAGCCAACGGCACATCACGATAATAGCGTGATGCGTTCCATCAAAAAGCGTTATACCCCGATGTTAAATTTCGCACTGAATCATGCAAAACAAATGTTCATTGCCGTGAGTATCCTTTTTGCGATTTCTGTCGCATTTTTGACGCAGCAAGGGCGTGAGTTTATGCCGGAGCTTAACGAAGAGTCGATCATGTATCGAGTTACCTCCATTCCCGGTACAGGCTTGTCTCAATCGACACAGACGGCGCAAGAGATTGAACGCTTTATCCTCAAGCATCACGGTGATGAAGTCCAGTCCGTTCTCTCAATGATCGGTCGAAGTGAAAAAGGGGAAACCGCTCAGGCAAATTATATGGAGGTACTGTTGATTCTCAAGCCTGACTTGGAAGGGTATGAACAACTCTCTAAAACCATCGATACTGAACTGGAAAAAGAGTTTACCTATGTTCAATTTACTCCTACTCAGCCGATTGCTATGCGTATCGAAGAGTTGCTTGAAGGGGTTAAGGCAGAACTTGCCATTAAAGTGTACGGTGAAGATCAAAAGATTCTTGATGAGATTGCCGCCAATATCCAAGAGAGTATTGGTTCGATCGATGGAATGGAGGGAATGGAGATCGAATCACAACTGGGTCAGGCGCAAATTAAAATTGAACCTGATTATCAGGCATTAGCCCGTTATGGGATCAGCGTTGATGAGATTATGGAGGTGATTCGTTACGGTATCGGTGAAGAGCCTGCGACCTACATGATCGAGGGTGTGCGCCGCTACGGTATCGTCCCAAAAATCAAAGATGCCAAAATCGATATTGAAACGATCAAAAACATTCCGATTCGTACCCATGAGGGGAACATGGTAAGTTTGGATGAAGTATGCCGAATCGATACAGTGCAGGGTTCGTCGTTTATCAAACGGGAAAACATGAGCCGCTATCTCGTTATTTCTCTCGATGTCGAAGGTCGCGATATCGCGTCGTTCGTCAAAGAAGCCGATGCTAAAATCACCCAGAGCGTCGATTTGCCGGAGGGGTATTACATCGGATGGGCAGGGGATTTTAAAAATATGCAAGAAGCGACGCAAAAGCTTATGATCATTATCCCAATTACCCTGTTGGTTATTATTTTACTGTTGTACATGGCATTTAACTCATTGTCTAAAGCAGGGTTGATTTTGCTTAATGTTCCGTTTGGGTTGATTGGGGCGATATTCGCTTTAGTCATTAGCGGAGTCTATCTGTCGGTATCGGCGATTGTCGGGTTTATCGCTATCTTTGCCATTGCGGTACTGAACGGGATTGTTTTAGTAAGTTTTATCGATGAGATGCGGGCTAAATTTCCCGATGTTGAACTCAAAGAGGTGATCAAGAATGCAACGCTTCTTCGTCTGCGTCCGGTTCTTATGACCGCTTCGACGGCATTGCTCGGTATTTTACCTTTGCTTTTTGCAACGGGTGTGGGGAGTGAAATTCACTATCCTCTTGCTATCGTTGTAACAGGTGGAATTATCAGTTCGACATTCCTAACACTGATGATCTTACCATCGGCGTATTGGCTTTTTTATCGGAAAGGATCGGCTGTTTCACAAAAATAAAGCCTACTATTTAAATCGAGACGATCCGCGATATAGTGGATCGTTTTCATATAAGAATGACGAATTTCGATGAGATTTGCTCTGAAGAGATCTCTGTATTTTTCAATATAATAAACCTTAGGTTAACCAAATTTAAACTCTAGTATCTATTTCAATTCATCTTATTAGCCTTTAATTTACATTAATTATTCAATATTTACATATTATTGTAAATAATACCTATTTTATGCTAATATAAGTTTATGAAGTATAAAGATGCACTATTCCATTACATAGAAACCACAACTGGCTATGGCATACAAGAAAAAGAACTCACTATGAGTTTGCCCTTATATATTCAAGCTGGATATGATCTATGGAGCTGTAGTGTTAGTGGTTTCGGAGTTGTATTTGCTCATGTTAAAGATACAACTACCGATATGCGAATTCACTATAATGCTGTACGTAAAATTGAGGAAAAGTGCCCATGCTACGTCGTATTGGTTTTTGACTCTTTAGGAAGCAGAAATATCAATCGTTTAATTGAAAAACGCCAATCTTTCGTCATCATAGACAAATATGTTTATATGCCGTTTGCACTAATGCAAATGAAATCAGAAAAATTACTGCCAATATCGCGTAAAAATTTCCAGTCACTCACTCCCGATGCTGATATGATCCTAATCGGTTATTTGAATAAAAACATACAATCAGGTTTTATGATTTCACAAATTGCTTCCATGATTAACAGAGATATCCGTGCGACATCAGCTGCTTTGTCTATTTTGGAATCATTTGAATATGTGCGAATAGAAAAAGAAGGACGTAGTAAACGCATTGTTTTCAATTCACCTGAAGATGTCTATGATCGCTTGAAAGAAGAAGGAATATCACCAATAAAATATGTTTTTTATTCTGATTCTCCTATGCTCGATCACCCTATAATGAATAGTGGATATTCTGCATTATCAGTGTTTTCTACCTTAATGGATGAACGTATACCGACAAGAGCAATGAGTTCAAAAATTCGAATGCGCCACTTTTCCGAACTCAATGAATGTGAAAAAGAAAACGCTCAATTTCGTATAGAAGTGTGGGATCGTGATCCATCCATTTTTGCAGTAGACGACAACGTTAATCCTCTCTATGTTTTGCGAACTTTACGAAAAGAAAATGATGAACGTACTCAATACGCACTCGAACTACTCGAACAAGAGATTATGAAAAAATTTGAAGGTAACTAAGATGAAAGAAACTGATTACATAGGGTTAAGTCATTTCCAGCAATATTGCAAAGATTTAGAGGATATGTACGTTGTTGTAGGGGGCTTTGCAACGGTTATGCTACTTGATGAAGGTTTAGGTGATGGTCACGGTAAAGCTACTCATGATATTGATCTTGTATTATTAACCACATCATCGGTTGAGATGTCTCAAAGAATCAAACAATACGTCCAAGAGGGTAAATACGAAATACAAAAAGGTGACAAAGATCAGTATCACTATTACCGATTCGTTAAACCTGAGACAGAAGGATTTGCAAAAGAGATAGAACTTTTTGCTTCTAATGAAAACGATCTTCATTTGGATGAAAATCAACGGATTATCCCTATTGATCCGGAAGAGGGTCTCTATTCATTATCAGCGATCATGCTGGACTCGGAATATTTTGAGATGATCAAAAACAATGTAAGCATGTCAGCAATTGCACCTTGTACCAATACCCAGGCTACTATTATGCTAAAAATGTCCGCATTTTACGATCTCAGAGCAAGAAATGATAATAAATGGAAGAAACATCGGCAAGACATTTTAAAATTATCCTTGCTCTTAACCGGCGATGAAAGAATTCAAATGACCGGTAAAATGATGGAACATTTTGAAAGTTTTATAACTCATTTAGAACAAGAAGTAGATCAAAAAATGATTAAAACCATTGTCAATGGAATGGTTACTATAGATAAAGGGCTTACGC